>MGPH01000013.1:30886-64400 GCA_001797365.1 Deltaproteobacteria bacterium GWA2_45_12 | reverse complement strand
CCGACAGGCTCCTAGATAACGATATTCAAAATGCGATGAAGATACTTCATTAAGGGCTACGTCTTCATAAGTAACGTTGCGAGAAAGGTCTTGAAAAAGAGGGCCCTCTTTAAAGCCATGTTTTGTTAAGATGTTTGCCACTTCACCAAATTGCCCTTTTGCTTTAAGAAACCAAAAATGTTTGGCTTCTTTCGGTTCAATAACTCCAGTTTTCATGCCTTGACAGGATCCCCAAGACATGAGTTCCACATATTTGGTGAATTCTTCCTGAGTAAGAATTTGATCTTCGAGGATTTGTTTTACTGTGGTTTCTTCCGCGCTGATTTTTGTAGCTTCATACCATCCTGTATCTATAAGTGTACGTGGACGGAGCAAGAGGGGTTATTGACAGTTTAAGTGCCCGGATATCCAGGTCGAGGTGTTGTTAAAGAACCAAGCCAATCGCATCCAACGCCTCCAAATTCTCCACCGAAGAAACATCCCCCAACGGCAACCCCAAAAATTTCTTTTTGATCGCTCCCCTCACGATTTTTGCCGAACGTGTTTTGGGGAGGGCTTTGACGAATTTGATTTCGTCCGGGGTTAATGTCTTTCCTAATTTCTCGCCGACTTTAATCTTTAAATTTTTCTTGATGTCTTCTGAAGCTTGCCCGACATCTTTGAGCACAACAAAGCAGACAATCGATTCACCCTTGATGGCATGAGGAACGCCGATGGCGGCACATTCGGCGACCAGGGGGGAATCCATGAGCGCGGATTCAATTTCTGCTGGGCCGGTGCGGTGGCCGGAGACTTTGATCACATCATCAGCGCGTCCGCGCAGAAACCAGAAGCCATCCTCATCGACAAACGCCCAATCACCATGGTTCCAAATGTTTGGCCATTTGGAAAAGTAAGTGTCCAAATAACGTTGGGGGTCATTTAAAAAACCTTTAGTCATGCTGGGTGCGGGTTTTTTGCACACTAAGTAACCCACCTCGCCACGAACTGATTTTCCTTCTTCGTTAAAAACATCGACGTCCATGCCCAAGCTCGGGCCCCCGAGCGTGCAGGCTTTTAGCGGAGAAACGGGGAGGGGAGCCAAGTGGCAGCCGACAATTTCAGTGCCGCCCGAAATATTCATGATGGGACAGCGTTTGCCCCCGATGTTTTTGAAATACCACATGTAGGATTCAGGGTCCCATGCTTCACCGGTGGAACCAAGGATGCGCAGCGATGAAAGATCGTGCTTGGTCACGTTTTCCAAATCGGCTTTTTTAAGAAGACGGATGGCGGTTGGAGAAATTCCCAAAATAGAAACCTTGTGCCGTTCCACCATGTCCCATAAGCGATCGGGCTGTGGATAATCAGGCGCCCCTTCAAAAATCACCACCGTGGCTCCGCGTTGTGTTGCGCCGATTAATTCCCACGGGCCCATCATCCAGCCAATGTCACTCACCCAGAAGAAAACGTCCTCCGATTTACAATCCATCGTGTAGGCCACTTCCTTCACCATCTGTGCCAGGCATCCGGCGTGCGTATGCACGGTGCCCTTGGGTTTTCCGGTGGTTCCTGAAGTGTAGATGACAAGGGATCGATCTTCGGCGTCCAGGATTTCTGTACCCCCTCCCCCGGCCCCCTCCCTCGAGGGGAGGGGGGTAGGGGGGAGGGTGAGAAGATCATCAAACCAAACATCCCGCCCTTCGGTCCAAGGGATGTTTTCGAACAATCTTTTGGCCACGACGACGTGTTTGACCGAGGGGGCTTGTGTCAGCGCTTTATCGGCCTGTTCCTTGATCGAAACTTTTTTCCCGCGACGTAGGGCGCCATCGGCAGTGATAAGCACCTTTACTTTGGCATCATCCAGGCGAATGGCCGTTGGTTCCGGCCCAAAACCCGAAAAAATAGGGATGACCGTGGCGCCAATTTTTAAAATGGCGAAGAAGGCCACGACCATTTCGGGAATCATCGGCATGTAGAGGGCGACACAATCGCCTTTTTTAACATCCAAGGAACGAAGCCCTGCGGCAAACGCTGCAACTTTTTGATGAAGCTCGCCGTAAGTGATTTTGGATGTGGCGCCGCAGTCGCCTTCCCAAATGAAAGCGGTTTTATTTTTGATGGAAGTTTTTTGGTGACGATCCAGGCAATTGGCAACAATATTGATCTTGCCATTCAAAAACCATTTAGCCCAGGGGAGGCCGCCTTCCACAATCTTGGTGTAAGGCTGAAACCACTCGATGCCCAAATCCTCTAACGCTGCCTTCCAAAACCATTCGATGTCTGCCGAAGATTTTTGAATGAGCGTCTTGGCATCGGCAATCCCGTTCTTTTTCATGAAGCGGGCGATATTGGAATTTTCGAGATGATCCTTCGTCGGTTTCCAGATAATGGCGTTGGTGTACATGAGGATGTTATGGCCTCACTTTTTTGTTGGAACTCATGTGCATTTAGTATCAAACCCTTTTTTGCGGGTCAATCTTCTTCCCATGCAGTTTTGTCTTCAGCCTGCCAAACATGTGCAGAGTAATATCGTGCCGTAGTTTTTTTAATTTTTCGCGCGGGGCTCCTTCAATAAGGAGTTGGGATAAAAGGGATAGGTAACTATTCCAGTCTTCCGGCTTGCAAGCGTAAATACGGTCAAGCACCTGATAAAGAATGGAAGGATGCTTTTCTCCCATGTCATTTAAATTGTTAGTAATGGCATCTACTTTGTCTTGGCTATATTGAAAGTGGGCTGTCAAATCCATCAGGTAGCGATTTTTTAACCCCTCATGCAAATGCAGGCTGTCGATTAAATGAAGGTCGATGGCTTCATGAATTTTTTGCACCAGCTGGAGATAGCTTTCTTCTTGGGGGCTTTGGGGATTGGCCATATCCAGTGGCTGACGCAGTTCCTCTGCCAAGGAAGTGGGCAGGGTTAAAATTTCACCCACGTTGAAATTGACCTGGGTTTCGGTTTGAAATTTTAATGATTGCTTGGCCAAAATGGAGGCAGTCCCCTTAATGCCTACAAAGATAAGATTGAGTTCTTTTTCTCCAACTTTCGCCAACTCAATAAGTGAGTTGACTGCCAGAAAGGCCGTTCCCTTTCGAAGATGCCCCATGTCGTTGTCGATATCCTTGGGAGGAACTGTTGTGTAATAGCCTGAATCCCTCCGTTTTCCCGAACGATCCGCGTTTCCTTCAGCTCTTGTGCCCTGGGGAAAAATGGCAAGATCAATGTCCTTGCGCGCCAGAAAAGAAGCGGCCTGCCCAAGATCAGCCACGCCTTGCTTGGCTTTTTTCCTTTCAATAAAAACCATGTCGACGGCTTCGATAAGCCTTCCCACACCTAAAAAATCATAAATAAAGGGATTATCCAAAAAATGGTCCTTGGCAGTAATGAAACGGACTTTAACCCCTCTTTTTGAAGCAAGCCGGATATGGCTTAGCGCAAAAAAGGCCAGGATGAAATCAAGCTGGCTTTTGTGATTGAAGACGAGAATATTTTTGCCTGTGAGATTTTGCAGTTTTTCAGAACCTATTATCTCAAATTGAGCGCCTACCACCTGCAGAAGGCGTTTACCCCACATGGAAGCAAACGGATCAAAGACTTCACGGGCATATTCATGGCCCACATATTTGAGGGCTTTTAAACAAACATGGGCCAAATGAGCCGTGTCGCCGATAAAATTGAGCGTTGGTTTTATACTTTTTTGGCTACGCCCTGTTTGCCCAAACTGGATTCCCAGGGGGGAGATGGTCTCCATTTTTTCCGGAATGGAATAAAAAAACGGCCCCAAAAGATTTTTGTAAATGTCGAAAAAGAGGCGTGGATGAAGCGATGGATTGGTACGCAGAATTTCGGCCATTTTAAGATTTGTAAGAATTTCGTGATGGATGGTGTAAAAGGTAAGAATAAGAAGAATAAGAGGATAAATTTGGTTTTCTCCAGGGGCTTGATTATGAATGAGCGAGCGAATGTTTGTAATAATAAGGTAAGCGGTAACAACAAAGCCCAAGCTGTAGTTTCGTGGGGAGCGAATGATATATTCATAGTTGCCCAGGAGGTAATTAATTTTGCCCAAGAAATCGGGACCTTTTAAGTTGTGATCGTCCCTTTGTCGGCGTTTGATCCCCATGATGTTTCGGGTGAGGCGTAAGGGATAAGAAAGAAGAAGCCATAAAAATGAAAAAAGTTTGAAAGCAACCAAGCATAAAGGGGTAAGATAAAGTAGAATCAAAAAGATCCAAATGCAAACCATAGCTATAGACGTTAACGAAAACTTCGTGAGGGGTCAATCGATGACTGGAAATTTTGTAAAGCTTCAGTCATTGGTGGCAAAAGGTACTTAGGCATTTGTGGAAACGGGCACGGAGAAAATCCCCCTTAATCCCCCTTTTTAAAGGGGGATGGGTAGAAGAAGAAAAAAAATTATATTTTCCTGGTTCATCCCCCTTTAAAAAAGGGGGTCAGGGGGATTTGTTCCCGAATTTCCGTAACTGAAGGATTGCAGATTTTTCAATTTTATTGACGCGCTTGAAAGTGCCCCCTACAATGCAAAATTATTGATTCTTTTAAAAATTTGAACGAATCAATCTTGCCTATGAAACGGTCAGCTCTTTTTTTGATTCTTTTTGTATTTCTTGGAACGAGTTGTGATTCTTTAAACTCAGTAAAAAATCTTGTGACGCGTCATTTAGCCAAGTGGGGCTTGGTTGATAAGGAAGATCAGAAATCCAAAAAGGAAAATAAAACGTCCGCACAAAAAAGTCTGCCTTCCTCTCTTTCTCTTCCGGATGAAGCTCAAGTATCTTTTGGCCAGGTGGAAGCGGAAGCTTTAGATCAAGTTCCGGAAGACATCCCAACCCCGGTTCCGGATTCTGATTCCCAAGAAGCGCTTCCCAATCCAGAGCCAGCTGTTGTTGCTCCGGAAACAATGCCCCAGGTTCCTAGTGCCCTTGTCAGCAATCTTGCGGGCTTGCTCGATAGTATCGTTCGGTTTGGAGGGATGCCCCATTTTATTTCTTACGATTGTGGCGTGGTGCTGATGGGGTCTCATCAAAAAATATCGGTTTTGGATGAAAATCTAAAAACATTAGCGGCACAATTTACAAAGGCTCCTGTTTATCAAGCTGCGTGTGGCCTTACCGACGGCAAGACAAGGTTTTATCTGGCAGAGTTGGGAAACATCCTGGAAGTTTTTGAAATGGATGCCTCCTTCCAGATAAGTTCTTTGGGTTCGGTAGCGATGTTGGGAACCGTTCATTTTTTTAAAAACTCTAAAAACCAGATTTATGCCTTTGTTGCTGCTTCTGACAAAGTCCAAATGTATGCCCTCAATTCGGTAACGGATATGGTTTTAATTTCCGAATTGCCTGTTAAGGAAGTATCCAATCTTGTCGCTTATCAAGGGTATTATTATCTCGCTGAAGAGAATCGCATTAAGGTGGTGCGAGAGGCTGATTTTTCTGTCTTGTCCGAAATTCCTTTTGACAAGCCTTTTGTTCTTTTGGATGTTTGGGAAGAACAAAAAGCGGCTTTTTTAGTGGTTCTTGTTAAAAATCCTTCCACACAGTCTTTAGATTGGCTTCAGTTGGTTCCCTTGTCCGGCTCCGGTGGCATTTCTGATCTAGGCCGTTTGTATGCTTTAGGGGAGTCGGCCGATGATTTTTCGCCTGATATAAAAAATAACAAAATTATTTTTTGGAAAAATCCCGATCAGGTTTTCAATTTTGATTTAGTGACAAAACAGGGTTCCGTTCTTTCCTTGGCGGATAAGGCAAACATCATTTCTCTTGATGCCAAAAATGACAAAGTGGTTGTTGCCCATGAAAATGGGGTTTCTCTTTATCATCAGGCAGAATCCGGGGAAGAAAGCTCTTTAAAAGGCAGGACCCCTTTGGCGTTTCAAGGGGGAGCCAAGACGGTACAAAAACTTTCCAAAAGTGCCGAACTTTCCCTGCCCGGCCGAATTTCTAGTATCTTGTTGGCAGGGGAACGGGCTTATTTAAGAGGGGATAAGGGATTTTTTATTGTTCCTTCCATCAAGTCCGATCCTATTGAAATTTTATCCCATACAATAAAAAATTTGCCAGCCCAAGCCCGTATCATGGCTTATGGCGGGGGATCCTTTTGGGCTTTTAGCGAGGATACCGGAAAAATTTACCAGGTTTCTTCAGATTTTAGTTCATCCTCGATGTTGGCTTTGCCGGCTCAAAAAATCCAGGCCATGGCCTATGCGGTTATTGGAGATCAACAGGCTCTCTTTTTGGCCAAAAACAAGTCAAATGGGGTTTCGGAAGGAAGTTTGTCTGTTTATACTTTAGGAAAGAAAATTCAGAAATTGGCTGAATTGAAAACCCCCCCTCTTTTTTCTATAGAAGCTCTTCCTTTGCAGAACAAAGTGTTGGCTGCTTGTGGAGAAAAAGGTGTTTGTGTTTTTGATTTTGGCTTGGGACTTAACAAGCTGGCCTTATCAACAACAATACCTGCCATAAAGCCCGGCTTTCAAGCTCTGGGTGTTCGTCTGGCACCCCACCAAAAAACGGCCTATGTTTTTTACAAGACGGATCAAGGGCAGGTCAGTGTTGCGGTCATGAATATACTTCCCAATATCACGGTGGCTTCCATCTTAAACAAGCTTGCCATGGACAAAAATCAATTCATGGGACTTTCTTTTTCCATGGGGGGGAACACATTGTTGTTGCCCCATGCTTTTGGCGTTAGTTTTTTTGATATGACCCATCCTGCCAAACCAAAACTGATTCATGCCTGGGAAGTGGGCGCCACTTTTGGAGTGGATGTCACAAACCGGGGCAAAACCATTTGTGTTGCTTTGGGGAGTGGAGGAGTGGCGTGTGGTAAGTTTAATCCACCGTAATTGAGAAATCATCCAGTTTGGGATCAAAAGCCGGAGGAGGGGATTCTTTTTTTACTTTAGGTTCTTCTGGGGTTTTCCCATCATATTTCACATTGGAAAGGGTGATCGATTGTGTTGTGGGTCGGGTGAGGTCATCAAGCTTCAAATCTTTTTCCAAGGGGTTTGTCAGGAGAAATTCTTTTTTGAAAAAGAAGGATTTCCATTCAAAGGATCTAAAATTGGCCAGATTGGTGGTGGCTGGAAAAAACACATCAATTTTGGTGTTGTTGCCGCTACGGACAATTTGAGGATATTCCAGTTTGTTTCTAAGGTCGGCAGATATTTCTTCCCACACTTTTTCTCCCAAAAAACGAAGATGATTAATGGCAATATGCTTTTTGTCGACATTGTCACGAACAATCCATCGGTCTTTATTGGGATTAAGTTGAATATTCTGGGAACTTTTATTGGTAAGGACAATGTTTAATATTTTGTAGCCAGGAATCAAATTATCAAGTTCAGGTTGATAAATGGCATCAATGGCAATGCCCATGGAAGGAATGTTCAGCCCGGTTTCGGATTCAATGTATTTACTTTTTTTGGTCGAAGGTGTTCGGGAAGAAGAATCTGTTCTGGAATTGGAAGGGGCTCTGGCCATAGCCAGTGAAGAAGATAAAACGGCAAAAAAGCTTATCAAGAAAATTTTCAGGATGACTTTTTTAATTCGCATGGGGAAAAAACATTTAATCATTGTTTTGAAAGCAATAACACAACCATTCCTTTTTTTGGACTTTTTTTATTAACGTAAGCCGGGCGAAATAAGGTTCAAAGCTTTGGGCTTCTTCAACAGTAATGCCTGAGGCAATAAGAAATCCACCCTTGTTTATCTTTGAAAGAAGTTCTTCTTTTAAATAAATAAGGGTTGAAGCCAAAATATTAGCCAAAAGACAATCGTAACAATCGGGCACTTCCTTCAAATTTTGATAAAGTTGAATATGGTTTTGATTGTTGAGGGCGATGTTTTCACGGGCGTTATTAAGGGCTTGGGGATCAATTTCAACACCATCTACTTTGGAAATTCCATTTTGCGCTGCAAAAAGAGCCAAAATGCCACTACCACACCCCACATCGAGTACGGATTGTATTTGTTTTCGTAGGGGCGCAGCTTGCTGCGCCCGTGATTGAACAAAATAGGGCGCAGCAAGCAGCGCCCCTACAAATATTTCCGCCACTAACTGTGTGGTCTCATGCCTTCCCGTCCCAAAAGCCATCCCGGGCCGGATGATGATAGAGTGAACATCGGGGATTTCTAAATGAGATTGATTCATATCCTTCGGAGGCACAATCCATGTGCCTGGAATAAGTTCCAAGGGTTCGAAGGGAACAATATTTTGTTTGATGGATTGAAGGGTGATGGTGGTGGCATGTAAGGGCAATTCATGAATTGCCCTTACAGGAAAAGAATCCAAAAACTGACTCAGAGGTTCTTTGGCATCGAAGTAGGCTTTAATAATGACATAATCCTTTTTGTCAGAAGGCAATTCTTCAAGTCCCAAGGCCCCCTGTTGGTAGAGAATCCCCTGAAGGGGTTCCAAAACGTCTATTTTTATTTCAAAAGTGATGACATGGTAGGCTGGATTTTTTTCGGCCATTATTTCAAAATCTCTTTTAAAACCTTGCCGGTCCATTCAGCGACTTTTTTCATTTGTTCAATGCCGGGTTCCAGCGAGGTTCGTAATGAAATCAACTGGGACACGGCGTCATCCAGGTTTTTGGGAAGCATGCCATCAATGTATTCCTTTACTTTTTTGGAAACGGCGGGGGCTTTTCCGCCCGTGGAAATGCCGATGGATAGATCGCCGCGGGTAATAAGGGCGGGGAAGAAAAAATGACAATACTTGGGGACATCCACTGTATTGCACAAGATGCGTTTTTTGGTGCAGGCCGAAAAAATCTCTTTTTGAAGATCGGCCTCACTGGCCGCCACAATGACCATATCCATTCCTTTTAAATCTTCCATGGCCCACTCACGCTGATGGATTGTCAAGGGCGCGCTTTGGGCCATGTCGTGTATTTCTGGATCAATGCGTGTGGCGACAATAGTGATTTTTTTTACAAAGGGTAAAAGGCGTTTGATTTTGTCCTTGGCCAAAGTGGTGGCACCAACAATTAAAATGTTTTTTTGTGTAAGATTGATGAATAGTGGAAAGTGGGGCATATTCATTCTCCCAACGCCTTTAATGCTTCTTCAATATGTTTTTGTGCCTGAAATTGGGATGAAAAAACATGCTTGATGACGCCCTTTTTATCAATCACAAACGTGGTTCTGCCGGGGATAATTCCCATGGTTGATTTAACGCCGTAGAGTTTTCTTACTTTTCCGTCGGAATCAGCCAAAAGCAAAAACGGCAGTTTATATTTTTGAGAAAATTTTTGATGGGAAGCCACCGAATCGGAACTTACTCCCAAAACAACAGCTCCTTTTTTGCGAAAGACTTCATATTGGTCTCGAAACGAACACGCTTCTTTGGTGCAGCCGGGGGTATCATCCTTCGGATAAAAATAAAGAACGATGTTCTGCCCCTTGAAATCACTTAAAGAAACATTTTTTCCTTCTTGTGAGGGCAGGGTGAAGTCGGGGGCTATGGAGCCTGTTTGTAAAAGGAATGTGAGCATAAGAATAGAAAACATTGGTTTTGATTTTGTAAGGGCAATTCATGAATTGCCCTTACAGAAGGGCTGATACTTCCGTAAAACGCCCTTACCGTTTTTTAAACCTTCCAATTCCCAAATAGCGCCCAATGTTGGCACCCGCATCCACAATGGGTTTAATGTGTCCATCCCTTGAGGTCATAATAGTCTGAACTCCGGGGCCGTGGCCTGCCAAATAAGAATTCCCATGCACGACAACGGCAATGGAAACAGCTCCTGTCTTGTAGGACCATCCATAGGTTGATTCGTGGTCAATAATGGCGACCAAATCCCCATAACGTAATTTGTCCAAATTATATTTTTTGATGATTTGTGGATCGCTCGTCTGAATGTCGTAGTCCCCTTTAAACGAATCGTTATGACCCAAACCAGAACCCATAAGGCTTGCCGGGGCATGGGCGACCACGGGCACGGAAATGAAATCTTTCCCCGCTTTGACGGGAATTTTGTGGAGTAGTTTGGGGGAAAGGCTGGTGAGGGTGATTGTGGGGTAGTCTATAAGTTTTAATCCCTGACCCGTGCCGCGAATAAGGATTTTGTCGTCATAAGTTAATTTTTCTAACACGGCTTGGGGGAAATCGATGATGACATGCTCCACGCCACCATGGTGGCCAACCACTGTTCCTTTTTTCCTCTTGGCGGCTCCTGAAAGAAGGGTGGCTTCGTTTCCAACACAACTATAAACATTGTAACTTAAATTAGGGTTGGCTGTGCGCCGGTCGTTAAACCCGCCGGCAATGGAGGAAACCCCAGATTCCAGATGGTCCCCGACAAAATCATAAACCGAGTCTCCTATCAAAATATTGTAGGTAATACCTCCTACCGAAGGAAGCATGACAGCTTGTCCATCGCGGCAGACTTCCCATCCAAAAGCAATGGGAGGAATAATTCCGCCCTGAAGGGCCACTTGAGGAAGATTTTTTTCGTTTGTTTTGAGCATTTTATTATTCCTCGTATGATTTCCCCCTTTAAAAAAGGGGGACTAAGGGGGATTTGTTTCCGTTTTTATCGACGTTCCTGTGGGTATGTTCAGAAACGGTTGCGGGCATTGGTTACGGGAACAAATCCCCCATACCCCCTTTTTTAAAGGGGGATAACACGGGAGAGTAGAGCTAATTCTAAAACCCCTGACTCTTGGCGATGATCTCGCGCATGATTTCGCTGGTGCCACCCCCAATGGATAACAAACGCACATCGCGGTAGAAGCGGGAGATGTCCGTTTCTTGCATGTAACCCATACCCCCAAAAAATTGGGTGCATTCATAGGCAATCTTATTGGCCAATTCTGAAGAAATTAATTTGGCCATCGATATTTCTTTAACACAGGGGATGTTACGGTTAAACAGATCGCATGCGCGATAAGTTAATTCTTGGCAAGCTTCAGTCTCAGCCCAGCTTTGGGCAAAGCGTTGGCGCCATACTTGGAAATTGATGATGGGTTGTCCAAAGGCTTCTCTTTGTCGGCCATAGGCCAGGGCGTCTTCTAACATCATGCGACAGCTTGCGGTGCCCATAATGGCGGCGATCAGCCGTTCCCCCTGGAAGTTTTGCATGATGTAATAAAAACCGCGATTTTCCTCACCCAGCAAATATCTTTTATGGATACGGCACCCTTGAAAAGAAAGTTCCGCGGTGTCAGAGGAATCGTTTCCCATCTTTTTTAATTTGCGGCCCACAGAAAATCCGGGAGTCGTATTTCCTTTTTCATCCTTGGTGGGAAAGATAAGAAAACTAATACCTTGGTGGGCATTATTCCAGCTTTCCTTGAGTGCACCTCCGGTGCGGACAGCCAGGACAATATAGTCGGCGCGCGACCCGTTGGTGATAAACATTTTGGCCCCATCCACAATATAATAGTCCCCCTCTTTTTTGGCCGTAGTGCGGATGTGAGCCACATCGGAACCCGTATTTGGTTCAGTAACCCCCAAGGAAAGAATTTTTTCGCCCTTAATAGCAGGAACAAGGACTTCCTGTTTTTGTTCTTCGGTGGCTAATTTGGCAATGGCGGGTGTGGTGATGTCGGTTTGCACAAACACATCCATGACAAAGCCATGCATGCGGCAGGCAAGCATTTCTTCGGCAAAGACCACTTTGTACCAATAATCGCATCCACTTCCCCCATACTTTGGGTCGTGAGTAATTCCTAAAAAACCTTGATCTCCCAGTTTTTTGAACACATCCCGCGGGACTGATTTTTCGGATTCCCACTTTTCTTTATAGGGGAGTAATTCTTTTTCAACATAAGTGCGGACTGTTTTGCGAAAAATTTCGTGTTCAGGGGTGAAACCCAAACGATTCTGGTGATGTGTAAGCATTTTACTTTGGTAACATGACTGTTTTGCCAGGGGCAAGAGATAAAATTTTGTCCGGAATAATTTCCCGAAAAACTTTTTTTAAAACATCCCAAACAATAACGTTGACACCCCTTGCCTTAAAACAATATAAGCAACCCCTATTTACCGCGGGGTAGAGCAGTCCGGTAGCTCGTCGGGCTCGATCCGCGAAATTGACATGGATACCAAGCTAAAGGGTGATCTGGCTGAACAGGCCACCGTGCTTCATTCATTGAAGCGGGGTTGGGGGGTACTCAAGCCCATCGGAGACAGGTTAAGCTATGACCTGGTTTTCGATATTAATGGTGTGCTTTCCAAGGTCCAGGTGAAGTCAGCTTGGTTTGACCGTATTAAAGGCAATTATGTTGTCGATAATCGTCGAACCAAAACAAATCGGCGAAAGATGGTTCGTAAAAATTATCTTTCCAGTGATTTTGACTTTGCTCTTGTTTACATAGAGGAATTAGATCTCTTCTATGTTTTCCCTAGTAAGGTATTTATTGGCTACGGCAGTGAAATTCACTTAGTCGAAGCCTCCAAGCGCCAAAGGAAGCCAGCTTCTGCAAGCTATCGTGACGCTTGGAAATTAATTTCGCAGTGGGCTGTACAGAAGGAAACTTTTGTACGAAAACCTGTCAAACTCGGGGAAGCCGTTAGCAGGGTAATCCCGAGCCAAGCTCAGCCAATGTTAAAATTGGTTGAGAAGGTGTAGAGACTTGATGGCAGGCACCTAAAACATCTCTATGAGATGGTATGGTGAAGGTAAAGTCCAGGCCACGAATTCTTAAATTTTAAGGAGCAACGAAAGTTGTCGTGGTAAGCATAACCCGAAGGTCCTTGGTTCAAATCCAAGCCCCGCAACATTTTTTAGGGGCTCGCGTCGCCCCCTCCACTGGCAAAGCCAGATGGAGCCTCCCCTTCAACGGCCCTTTGGGCCTGTTAAAGTGGAAGGTTTCATTACAATTTTATAAGCTGAGTTATGACAAGTGATTTATGAGAAGGAGAATTTTTTTAAATCTCATAACTCATAACTCATAACTCATAACTTTCCATGAAATACCGCCTTTATGCTCCCGGTCCCACCCCTGTTCCCGAAGATGTTTTAACCGAGATGGCCAAACCCATTTGGCACCACCGCACTCCCGCCTTTGAAAAAGTAATTGAAGAAGTAAGAGCCGGCTTAAAGTGGTTGTTTCAAACCAAGGAAGAAGTTCTTATTTTTGCTGCCAGCGGTACCGGGGCCATGGAAGGCTCCATTGTCAATTTAATGTCCAAGGGAGATCGTGCCCTGGTTGTGGATGGAGGCAAGTTTGGTGAGCGTTGGTGGAAAATTTGCAAGGCGTATGGTTTGGAACATGATGTTATCAAGGTCCAGTGGGGTCAGGCAGTCAAAGCCAGTGAGATTGAAGCAAAACTCAAGGAAAAAGACTATCGTGCAGTCTTTGTGCAGGCCTCCGAAACTTCTACTGGTGTGGCTCACCCCATCCAAGAGATTGCCGCCATTGTCAAAAAATTTGATCAAACAGCCTTAGTCGTTGATGGCATTACCGGTGTGGGTGTGTTCCCCCTTCCCATGGACCAGTGGGGTATTGATGTTTTGGTTTCGGGTTCCCAAAAAGCGCTTCAATTACCTCCGGGGCTTTCCTTTGCAGCCGTAAGCCAGAAAGCCTGGGGTTTCATTGAAAAGAGCGATCTGCCAAAATTTTATTTCAATTTTAAAACCGAAAAGAAAAATATCCTGGAAAATACCACCGCCTGGACACCCGCTGTAAGCCTTATTCAGGGGTTGCGTGTGGTTCTTCAAAACATGCAAAAAGAAGGTTTGGAAAATATTTTCAAGCGTCATCGTATCATGGCTAGTAGCGTACGTGAGGCGGCCAAGGCTGTGGGCTTGAAACTGTTTGCGCCCGAATCACCGGCTGATTCAATCACCGCTATTTATGGCCCTGAAGGAATGAATTCCGGGGATATTGTGAAAATTTTGCGCAATCAATTCAATATGACCATTGCCGGCGGGCAAGATGCCGCCAAGGGGAAGATTTTCCGTATCGGTCATTTGGGTTATTACGATGCCATGGATATGATCACCGTTTGGTCGGCCATTGAAATGGCGATGGCTAAAATGGGTTACAAGTTTGAACTGGGTAAAGGTGTGGCCCGAGCGATGGAAGTTGTAGGAGGAGCATAAAAATGATGCGTGTATTAATTTCCGATAAATTATCCGAAGCCGGTTTGGCCATTTTCAAAAGGGCCCAAGGGGTTCAGGTTGACTACCAACCAGGCCTTGGAAAAGACATTCCCAAACTTAAAGAAGCCATCAAAACAGCCGATGCCATTGCCATCCGCAGCGGCACCACATTAACAGCCGACATTTTGGAGTGTGCCGGAAAGCTTAAGGTGATTGGCCGTGCGGGCATTGGTGTGGACAATGTCGATGTGGCGGCTGCCAGCAAAAAGGGCATCATTGTCATGAACACCCCCTTTGGCAACACGGTAACCACGGCAGAACATGCCATTTCAATGATGTGTGCCCTTACCCGCCAGATTCCCCAAGCCACGGCTTCCATTAAAGCCGGCAAGTGGGAAAAAAACCGTTTCATGGGGAGCGAACTTTACGAAAAAACCTTGGGGGTTATCGGTTGCGGCAACATTGGTAAAATTGTGGCCGATCGCGCCAAGGGGTTGCGCATGAATGTGATCACCTTTGATCCTTTTTTGACCGACGAAGTTGCTGAAAAAATCGGTGTCACCAAGGTTGATCTGGATACTCTTTTTAAAGATGCCGATTACATCACCCTCCATATTCCCAAAACTGAAAAAACAGCCAATCTTTTGAACAAAGACACTTTTGCCAAGATGAAAAAAGGGGTTTACATTATCAACTGCGCGCGTGGAGGCATTATTAATGAACTTGATCTCGCCGATGCCATTAGCTCTGGCCAGGTGGCGGGTGTGGCCCTTGACGTGTTTGCCAAAGAGCCGGTTGACCCAAACCATCCCTTGCTTAAGCTTGATCAGGTTATTTGTACTCCTCACTTGGGGGCTGCTACTGAAGAAGCGCAAGAAAATGTGGCTTTGGATGTGGCTCATCAGATTGTGGCCTATTTGACCACGGGGACGGTGCAAAATGCGGTCAATTTCCCCTCGGTTTCCGGTGAAATCATGAAAGCTTTGGCTCCCTTTCTTCCTCTGGCTGAAAAATTGGGCAGTCTTCAGGGACAATTGGCCACCGAATCGCCCACTGAAATTGTCGTAGAACTTACCGGCGAGTTAAGCAGGTTGCCGGGGGCTCCCATCATGGTTTCGGTTTTACGAGGGGTGTTAAAACCCATTCTGGGAGATGATAGTGTCAACTTGGTCAATGCTCCCAGCATTGCCAAAGAACGTGGTATACGAGTTACAGAAATGAAGATAAGTGATCACGAAGATTTCTCGTCCCTGATTACCGTGAAACTTAAATTTAAAGACAAAGAGCAGATTGTTGCAGGAACCATTTTTGGGAAAACCCACCCGCGTATCATTCGTGTGAATGAATACGATTTTGAGGCCGTTCCCGAAGGATGCATTTTAATCATCCGCAACCAGGATACCCCCGGAGTTGTTGGAAATGTCGGGACTCTGTTGGCCAAGCATAAGATCAATATTTCGCGCTTGCAACTTGGTTTGGCCGGAAAACAGGCCATGGCGTTTTATAGTGTGGGGGGCATCGTTAATACCGATGTTCTTGATGAAATCAAAAAAGTGCCCGGTATTGTTTCAGTGCAAAAAGTGGTGTTATAAATTCTCTCATTCCTTATGTAGGGGCGAAAAATTTTTCGCCCCTACTGCAAATTCATGTCACGAGTCATTATCGTAGGAACCCAGTGGGGTGATGAAGGCAAAGGTAAAATCGTTGACCTGTTGACCGAAAATGCCGATGTCGTGGTGCGGTTTCAAGGGGGCAATAATGCCGGGCACACCCTTGTGGTGAATGGTGAAAAAACGGTGTTGCATCTTATTCCTTCCGGAATTCTTCGGCCAGAGGTTGAATGTGTCATTGGTAATGGTGTTGTCTTGGATCCCGAAGTTTTCTTAAAGGAAGTAGAAGGCCTTAAGGCCAGGGGACTTCTGAAACAAAAGAGCCAGTTGGTGGTTAGTGATCAAGCCCATCTTATCATGCCCTACCATCGCCGGCTGGATGTGTTGCGTGAAGAACGAAAGGGCAGAAATAAAATTGGCACCACCGGACGTGGCATTGGCCCTGCTTACGAAGATAAAATGGCGCGCAAGGGGATCAGGATGTGTGATTTGGAAAGCCCAAAAGTTTTTCGTGAAAAGCTGGAGGCCTTGCTAGAACGCCGCAACGAGCGACTCATGAAAATGTTTCAGACTCGTCCTTTTGACGTTGATGAAATTTATCATTCCTATTTGGACATGTATACTGACATCAAACCTTACGTTGCCAACACATCTATTTTAATTCACAAACGCATTCGTGAAGGAAAAAATATCTTGTTTGAAGGGGCCCAAGGTACAAGCCTTGATGTGGACCATGGCACGTATCCTTTTGTGACCTCCTCAAACACCGTGGCTGGAGGAGCGCTGACGGGTGCAGGCATTGGTCCTACTTTTATTGATGAAGTTATCGGGGTGACCAAGGCTTATACCACACGCGTGGGCATGGGGCCTTTCCCCACAGAATTAAATGACCAAACAGGAAAACAATTACAAACCAAAGGCCATGAAGTTGGTTCAACCACGGGACGTACGCGGCGTTGTGGATGGCTTGACCTTGTGGTGCTTCGTCATGCGGTGCGTGTGAATGGATTGACGGGCTTGGTGATTACCAAGCTGGATGTGCTTTCTGGTTTTAAAACCATCAAAATAGCCACCCATTACACCTTGGATGGCAAGGTGATTGACGAGCTTCCCTGTAATTTGGAACAACTCGACCGCTGCCAGCCGGTCTATGATGAATGCCCAGGATGGAGTGAAGAATTAACCCCCTTAAAAAACATGAATCAAATGCCAGACGGTGTAAAAAACTTTGTCAAAAAAATTGAAGAAGCCTTGCAAATCCCTGTGATCCTTCTTTCCTTGGGCCCGGAGCGTGGCCAGGAAATCATCCTAAAAAATCCTTTTTAAAAACAATCGGACATGGTGAGCTCCGTCGAACCATCACTCGCTTGATGCCGAGAATCATGGTTCGACTTGCTCATGTCCGTATAAACAAAAAAGATCCCGAGGTTCCCACTCCCCAATTTCAGGTTTTTGAGGCCTAGAAACCTACTTTGGATGCAGCGCTCCAATTTTTAAATTATAAAAAAGCCAAATAATTACATGAGTTTTATATTAAATTTAATCCCTCTATCTTGGCATGGGGCCTGCATTATCAGGGGTTGAGATTAATTTATGGCACCAGTAATTGACACTAATATTCCCCAACCAGCTGCCGAGCCAGCGCCTCCTGCCGCAGATGCTCCTCCTCCTGCTCCTCCCACAGATGCAGCCGCAGCGACAACAGGTGCTGATGCAGCGGGAAGTACCCCCGAAACTCCTCCTCCGGCTGCCGGTTCGGAAGGTTCTGCAGATTCTGATCTGGATTCAATTCATACGCAAACTTACACTCCTGAGGATGCCAATGTTACAAACGCCGATGGCACTGAAAGCCATGTTCCAAGTTCTACTTCCAAAAACCCGGCTCCTCCCACTCCCAAAATTCCTGTTTCTCAATACTTAAACCCGGATGGTTCAGTAAGAGACCCCAATGCCCTGTTTAATTCGGTGCAGGGTCTTCTTAATAATGGTTTGGAAGAGTCGCAATTACTTTCAGCCCAATGTGGTGAAACACTTAGCAGTACTTTTCAGACAAATAATGAAGAAGAAGAAAAGAAACTGGCCGCCCGTAAGGCCAGGACGCGAGCTTCTTCTTTTCAGATTAAACAAACTCTTCAAGCTTTAAAAAATGTCAATCCCCGTGGATTATCGACCGAGCAAAAACAAATTTTGTCGGAAATGATGAAGGATGGCCAAGAAACCCTGGCCTTGATAACAAAAAATTTGGCCACAGCCGATACCCAAAGCTCCGCTGAAAAAGGGCGAAAAGACAATAAAGGATTAAAAGATTTATGGTTTAAAGGAGCTAAATCTGAGGTTGTTGTGCAAGCTCCCAAAGTCCCCACTGTAAAAGCAGGCGATTTGGCCAAGCACGATGACGCCCGAGCCAATGGTTATGCCAAAACCAGCCCTAAAGCGGAGGGAAAAAAGCCTGAAAGCCCCGTTAAACAAGCACTTAATTCTCACCGCACAGCTGAAGAACAAGTAGCCCAAGGGAAACAACGAGTGGCCAGTGAGGCTGTTAAACCCAATGTCAAAGTGGTGGAACAAGCTGTAGCGCGCTATGTGGCCACTGAGAAGCGATTGGAAAACAAGAAAAAATTTGGGGCCCGAGAAGGTTTGGCCCGTACTTCCAAAGAATTAAGAAAAGCCATGAATAAAGGCACCGCGGAATCAGCGGCTGATACAATGCAAGAAGGTGCCTCAGGTGTGGCCTCTGCTTTCCGCAGGTCACAGCAAAACTTGTTTAATGACATGATTTGCGGTGGGTTTACTCTTTGCGAAGATGCGGATGAAAATGTGGAAAATATTGGTGAACGTGAAGTAGTCACTTTGGATAAATTTGTCGCCCAAAATGGCAGTCGTTTGGATGCTGCCCTTCCCGTTTATGAACCCAAGGAAGTTAAAGCCGATGATTCCTTGCGCTATGTTCGAGGTTTAGAACGTTACGTCGCCCAAGCTTCCTATGACTATGCGCCCGGCAACACCGAAATTTACGGTGGCGCCCGCGGTTATTCACGAAATGGGGCTTATTTAAGTCAAAGAGAACGCGAAAAAGAAAACACCTTCTTCATGGGCCACCTTCAACAAACCCGCCCGGAAATGCACGCGTAATCTACTGATTCCCGTATTATCCCCCTTTATAAAAGGGGGACACAGGGGGATTTTCTCCGTATTGTTTTCTGCATAAGAACAAATATAAAAAGTCGGGAACGGAAACAAATCCCCCTTATTCCCCCTTTTTTAAAGGGGGACGAGTCGGGACAAGTCGGGGATTTTCCTCCCCGCTTTCTTCTCTAAACTGGGGGCTCCATGGCTTCTAGATGTTTTCCCCATCCAGAAAATAAAAATTTATTCAGTAAAACATAGCCTTATATATGTGTCTGGCACCATGGGCTGGCATGGTTCCTGCTAATAGATGGGTAAGGGGAGAAGTATGAAAAGTATCTATATGGAAAGGTTTGTGGGGTAACAGATTATGGCAGAACCAATCACATTTAGTAGCATGACATCCCTTGAATATACGGTAGAGGGAGATATTGCCAGTTCACAGGACCCCAAAAAATCAGTGAAGGATCAAGTCGAATTTACCCCGGTTGATTTAGCAGGAGGAGAATGTAAGGTTACCGATCCTACATCTTGCATCGATACCTTCATGTTGGACAGGGCCATTGTTGATAATAAACCCATCTATAAAGACGTAGATGGTGATCAAACTCCAGATGCTGTTTTGCGTGGGATAAAAATAAAAGATGTAAAAAATCCTGATGGTAGTCAGAATATTATCTATGAAGGCACCTTGGTTGCCGCCACACCCGAAGATATTGCCCGATATAAAGCAGATAAAGCAGCCAAAGAGGCCGCTCCAGCTGAAGAGGGAAGCGCTGGTGATACACGTAAGGCAACTGATTTTGCTGCGATTGTACCTCCCAAATCCGCCGGTGATTCAAATTTTGAAAATCAAAAACATGAACGGATAGTGGCCAGAAATCCAGATGGAACCCAAATGGTAGAGACAGATGGGAGTCCAAAATACATAGATGGCCCTACGCTGAAACCTGAAAGAGAATTTAAGGCATCTGGTGATAAACAAAAAGCGGTTGAATCCCTTGCGGCCCAAAAAGCAACTGAAGCGGGCCTAAACGTACCTCTGTATGTACGTGACATGAGTGCAAAGACTAAAGATAACCCAGATACGGCCCTACAAGAATTAAATGATTTTGACCCTCGTAAAGATAGAAAAGGTTTAGAGAAATATTCTGATAATAAAGCATATGCCCGACATCAAACTTTTGGGGATGCCAAACCCAGTGAGGCTGATTCAGATCGTTTTGAAACAGCCTGGGAATTACGCACCAAAGGGATGGATGAAGAAGCCAAGTTCCAATTGGTAAAAAGAGAGAAACCTTTGGGAGATATTTCACAGTATTTCGCTTCGGAACAAATCCCAGAGGCGCTTAAAACACGTAAGGATGAGGTAAAAGGGGCCATTAACCATGGAATCGCTTCAAGAGACGAAGCTATCGGCAGGGCCGAGGCAGCCTTAAAACGGAGCCAAACTATAGAGGATGGATCTCCCGGTGAAAGTCACGCAAAGGCGATTCGAGTTCAAGCCGATCGTGAATTGTTGGAAAGAGCCAAAAAAGACAAGGCAGATTATCTCCTAGCCGTTCGTGAAGGCATGACCAGTGATGATGCGGACAACCGCAAAAAATTTGAAAAATTGACAGGGATCCAATTAACCCAAGCAGAACATAATGGGATTAAAAAAACTGCTGAAGCCAATAGAACAGACGAAGAAAAGAAATCGGCTTTAGCTGCTGCTGCGGAAGGGGCAAGTAGTCTTAGTACTATTCTTGGAACGGGGACTTCAGGTACGCAATTATTTAAAAGTGTCAGAGAATTGCTTGGATTTAAAGATTATAGTGACGATGCTGCCAAAGCGGCCATTCAATTTAATGCGACACTTCAACAACAGGTGGCTCAATCAATTGAGCAAGGGGCCAATCGTGCTTTCCAAGCACTTCAGCAAGGCATGCAACATTTGAT
The DNA here is from genome assembly GCA_001797365.1 of Deltaproteobacteria bacterium GWA2_45_12. Taxonomy (NCBI): domain Bacteria; class Deltaproteobacteria; species Deltaproteobacteria bacterium GWA2_45_12. Next base: position 43,666 of record MGPH01000013.1, on the reverse strand, counting down.
GCAAATGGGCGATCAGCTTGTTTCTGCTAGCCGGGAAGATCGTCGTGCTCGTCGTAAAGACTTTGACAAGGGCGCCCTTGATGCAACTAAGGGAATGTTTGTGTCCAAAAATGATAAAAACGAACGGGGTGAAGATCCCCGCCAACGAGCCCAACGTGAACAGGCCGAAAGTGACCAACAAAAACAACAAATCGCCCAACACGAAGCTCAACAATCCCGCCCCCCCAGCATCACCGGTTCCCAAGAACGCACGGTGGGGTAACCCGTTTTCCATTCAAAAAACAAGATTTCATTTTCTTGACAGCCCTACTGTTTCCTTATAATTACGCCACTTCTCATGAACATCCACGAATATCAGGGTAAAGAAATTTTCCGTAAATACAGTATCCCCGTTCCCAAAAGCAAAATTGCCTATAGTCCTTCTGAAGCCGTAGCGGCCGCCAAAGAACTGGGGTCGCCCGTTATTGTGGTGAAATCACAAATTCATGCCGGTGGTAGAGGAAAAGGTAAAATATACAAGGTAGGGGCGCTGCTTGCCGCGCCCATTCTCGATGGTGGAGTAAAGGTTGTTAAGTCCCCCGACCAAGCCGGTGAAGTCGCTTCCAAAATTTTAGGCAATATTTTAGTCACCCATCAAACAGGGCCCGCTGGCAAACAAGTCAACAAAGTTCTCATTGAAGAGGGCATCCAAATTGCCAAGGAATATTATTTGGGGGCGGTGCTCGATCGCGCCACATCGCGTGTTACTCTTATGGCTTCCACCGAAGGCGGCATGGAAATTGAAAAAGTAGCGGCCCAAACTCCTGAAAAAATTCTTAAGGAAGCCATTGATCCAGCCGTTGGTTTTCAGGCCTATCAGGGCCGCAACCTGGCTTTTGGCTTGGGATTGGTACCTGAATTGGTGGGCAAGTTTGTCAAGTTTTGCGCCGCGCTTGCCAAGTGTTTTGTGGAAGCGGACTGCTCGCTGGTTGAAGTGAATCCCTTGGTGGTTACAGCCCAGGGCCATTTGATTGCAGCCGATGCCAAACTTAATTTTGATGATAATGCTCTTTTCCGTCACCCGGACTACGAAGGATTGCACGATGTGTCGGAAGAAGATGCCGCTGAAATTGAAGCCAAAAAATACGATCTTTCCTACATTAGCTTAGATGGCAATATCGGTTGCATGGTCAATGGGGCGGGGCTGGCCATGGCCACCATGGATGTCATCAAATTGCATGGCGGATCACCGGCAAACTTTTTGGATGTGGGCGGTGGTGCCACCGCTGAAAAAGTGACCGCTGCCTTTAAAATTATTTTGTCCGACCCCAAAGTGAAGGCCATTTTGGTGAATATTTTTGGGGGCATCATGAAGTGCGATGTGATTGCCCAAGGGGTTGTGGCTGCGGTGAAAGAAGTGGGTTTAAAAATTCCCCTTGTGGCCCGTTTGCATGGCACCAATGTTGAATTGGGAAGAAAAATTTTGTCTGAATCAGGCTTGGCCATTATTCCCGCCGACACCATGACCGATGCCGCGCAAAAAGTAGTCGGAGCCATTAAATAATGTAGGGACCATCCTTGTGATGGCCCGTTTTTTTATGTCTGTTCTCGTTAATAAAAACACCAAAGTCATCACTCAAGGAATTACCGGTTCCACGGGGCAGTTTCATACCAAGGCTTGCAAGGAATATGGGACTCAAATGGTGGCCGGTGTTACCCCAGGTAAAGGGGGACAAGCTTTTGAGGGGATTCCCATTTTTAATACAGTGGGTGAAGCCAAAAAAAATACAGGGGCTGATACTTCGGTGATTTATGTTCCACCTCCTTTTGCGGCCGATGCCATCATGGAAGCCGTGGATGCGGGGATAGGATTGGTTGTGTGCATTACCGAAGGAATTCCTGTTTTGGACATGGTGCGTGTCAAACGCTTCATGCAAGGTAGGAAAAGCCGTCTGATCGGGCCCAATTGTCCGGGAATCATTACACCGGGAGAATGCAAAATCGGGATCATGCCCGGACCTATTCATCGAAAGGGGCATATCGGTATTGTTTCGCGTAGTGGCACACTCACCTATGAAGCTGTTGATCAGGTAAGCCGCATTGGTTTGGGCCAGTCTACCTGTATTGGTATCGGGGGCGATCCGGTCAATGGAACCAATTTTATCGATTGTTTGGAATTGTTTGAAAAAGATCCGGAGACACAGGCCATCATCATGATCGGTGAAATTGGAGGCAGTGCTGAGGAAGAGGCGGCCGACTTCATCAAAAAGAACGTCAAAAAACTTGTGGTTGGTTTTATTGCCGGGGCTTCAGCCCCGGCTGGTAAACGCATGGGACATGCGGGCGCCATCATTTCAGGTGGTAAAGGTACAGCGGCCGAAAAATTTGCCGCCCTGGAAGCAGCCGGTGTTAAAATTTCGCGCAGCCCGGCAGATTTGGGAACAACGTTGAAACAATATTATCGTTAATTTCGTAGGGGCGGGGTACCCCTCCGCCTTAGGCGGACGGAAACCGCGCCCCTACAGGGAAATAAAATGACAGAAAAAACTTTAGGTATTATCAAACCCGATGGTGTAGCGCGTAATCTAATCGGGCAAATTTTGTCCCGTGTTGAAAAGGCTGGGTTGAAAATTGTTGCCATCAAAAAATTGCAATTAAATACGGCCAAGGCGGAAGGTTTTTATGCTGTTCACAAAGAAAGACCTTTTTTCAAGGATTTGGTGAAATACATGACCAGTGGCCCGGTTGTTCCTTTTGTCATGGAAGGGGAAGGGGCCATTGCCAAGTGGCGTGAGTTGATGGGCGCTACAAACCCTGAAAAAGCAGCCCCGGGCACCATTCGAAAAGATTTTGCCGAAAATATTGAACGAAACACGGTCCATGGTTCCGATGCCCCCGAAACCGCCCAATTTGAGGTAGGGTATTTTTTTGAATCCAAAGAAATTTGCTAAGATTGAAAATTCTTCCTTGACGAATGCGCCTGGGTCATAGATAATTTTTATATTCTTTTATAGTTTCACTAAAGTCACTTCATAATCAACGACCAGAGATCCTTTCAAAAAATCATTCAATTTAGAACTTAAAGGATAGTTTGGAAAATCTCGAGTCAAATCAATAGTTTAACATATGAGTCCTGAAGGAAAATCAAATAATCTAGCCAATAGTAATGTGCGTGAATATGAACCCCCTAAAAGAGGCCGCAGTGGTGGCCCGCGTTCCGGAGGGCGTAGCCGCGTTCCTTCTGATTTTCCTGTGCGTCAGGTCGATGAAGCAGGAAATGGAAGCCCCAAGGCCGGGTTGAACCCGTCTTCGGGTAGGGAAGTCAATGATGAAATTCTTTCCAGCCCGACACCGGTCACTCCCAAACAAGCTGAGGAGGCCTTTGCCGACTTTTTAAAAGGCGGCACTCTTTATCTGCGTGATTTAAAGGAAGTCAAAATTGGAGAGCTCATCAACTTAACCAGAAAATTAAATATTGAAGGAGCTGCAGGCCTTAAAAGACAGGAAATTATTTTTGCCATTCTTAAGGCTCAAACAGACCAGCAAGGGGTTATTTATGGGGATGGTGTCTTGGAAATTTTGCCCGATGGTTTTGGTTTTTTACGGTCGGGGGATTTTAGCTATTTGCCCGGGCCGGATGATATTTATGTTTCGCCCTCACAAATCCGCAAATTCAATTTAAGAACCGGGGATAATATTGCGGGACAAATACGCCCCCCCAAAGACTCTGAACGTTATTTTGCGTTGCTTAAAGTGGAAGAAGTCAATTTTGAAGATCCTGAAATAGCGCGTGAAAAGATTCTTTTTGATAACTTGACTCCTCTTTATCCGGACGCACGGTTTAATCTTGAATGTAAAAAAGACAATTACACTACGCGCATCATTGATCTTTTGGCCCCTATTGGCAAAGGACAGCGCTGCCTTATTGTGGCCCCGCCACGTACGGGTAAAACGGTCATGCTCCAAAACCTGGCCAATGCGCTCACCATTAATCATCCTGAAATTGTCTTGATTGTTTTACTTATTGATGAACGTCCTGAAGAAGTGACCGACATGGAACGTTCTGTAAAAGGAGAAGTCATTAGCTCCACCTTTGATGAACCGGCCACACGTCACGTGCAGGTGGCTGAAATGGTCATTGAAAAAGCCAAACGCTTGGTAGAGCACAAACGAGATGTTGTTATTTTGCTTGATAGTATCACGCGTCTGGCTCGTGCCTACAATACCGTGGTTCCTCCTTCAGGAAAAATTCTTTCAGGAGGTGTCGATTCAAACGCCCTTCATAAGCCCAAGCGTTTTTTTGGAGCGGCCCGCAATATTGAAGAAGGCGGTTCGCTCACCATTATTGCCACGGCCCTTATCGACACTGGTTCGCGCATGGATGAAGTTATTTTTGAAGAATTTAAAGGAACGGGTAATTCCGAAATTCATTTGGATCGCAAACTCATGGAAAAACGTATTTTTCCATGCATGGATGTGAACAAATCAGGTACACGTAAGGAAGAATTGTTGCAACCGGAAGACGTTTTGAGCCGTGTGTGGGTGTTGCGTAAATTGCTTCATCCTCTTAACGTGGTGGATACGATGGAATTCTTGCTTGATAAAATGAATGGTACGGAAACCAATCGTGATTTTCTGGAGAGCATGAATAAGTAGTTGTAGGGGCGCTCCTTGGTGCGCCCAATTAAGGGCCCAGCAAGCAGGGCCCCTACCGTCGAAACACCCCCAACCCCACCGGCACTCCCACATAACTGGGGATATCCAACTCAAACGAACCAATCTTGGAGTAAATTTGACTTGAGCTTCCGCCATCCAAATTAAGGGCGTTCACACATCCAAGCCCTCCTTCTTTTTCGGGTTTCGCCATGATGCGCGCCAGCTCGGTAATCTCAATGGGTTCCTGGCTTACAACCAAAATGACATGATTGTTTTTTTGTATGCCAAAGGCCGTGTGCCTGCTTAAATCGGGTTTAAGGCGGGGAATAGCCCCGTTAATCACCAGGCGGGGGCCTGCTTGTATGGCTGTTGTGATAGCGGGATTTTGTCTGAAGGCATGGGCATGAACAATGGCAGGAATTTTGTTTTCAATCAAAAAAATACCCCACCATGAAATTTTTTTGAAAGGGTTGACGATTTTCCTGTTGTCAATAATCAAACCCAAAGGCTGGTTAGTACCATCAAAAAAATTGGCATTGGCGCCCACTTTGGCCCGGGTTTGTAAAACCATCTGCTTGATGGGTAATCGAGTGGATAACGATGAGGAAAAGAGGGGCTTAAGATCAAAATATTTCAGATCGATCTTGAATGCATGAAGACTTAATTTTCCTTCGTCGTTCGAAGCCGGCTGGATGACGGTGTAGCCAAGGCCCTTGTCCACATTTTGCCAATGATGGGCTGAAGCGGTTTGTGATAGGGAAAGAATCAAAAAAAGAAGCAAAGATATTTGTTTGGGAGAAGAAACAAATCTCATATACAAATTTTGTATCCCCATTCCACAAGAGTTTCGGTTGAAAAAATTTCATCCTTGGGGCCAATAATCAAACGAAAAGCCACTTTTTGCCCCACTTTTACGGGGGCGCTTTTTGCCAGCGGTAAAAGGGTTTGCTTCCAGTGGGTGAATGGATGAAAAGGAGAGGTATGCGTGATGTTGTTGGCGTCCCATGCGACTTCGATCCATCCACAAAAACCGTCCAAATTTCCTGGGCGTGTGATTGTAAAATCCATTTCCGCATCATAACCATAGTACTCGTTTTTTAAAAAAGAAATGTCACCATAGAGTTTTTCCTTGGCTAAGATTTGTGAGGGTTCCACCAAGCCGGTCATGAAATCGTATTCGTTATTTTTGTTCGATGGGATTTTTTTTGAGAAACTAACAGGGGCCAGAAAAATTTTCAGATTTTGGGGGATGATGAAGCCATTTTTTTTGAGCCACTTTTTTCGTGCGTCGCATACATAGGGGAGGATGTTTTCATTTAAGCCTATGCTGCCGATGGTTTCAGCGATAATGCCATCTATTTTCCGGGGAAGCTCCATGTCGGAGGAAAGACCTGTAAAAAAAACGACCTTTTTTTCAAACCCTTCTTTTTTGATCAGGGCTTTGGCTGCCCGGACAGCTTCCGGATCAATATCGCAGGCATACACAAGGCCTGCACCTGCTTTAAGGGCTTCCAAGGTCAAAATTCCTGTTCCACAGCCGATTTCAAAGATCACGTCCCCTTTTTTTATTTTTTGTTGAATGGCTTTGACAATGAGCGGGGTCCGTTTGTTGTCACCAACCATTTTATGATGTCGCTTGTGGATATTAATGGGCATAGGATATTTTAATAAATCCTAAAACAACAAACCATAGATGGCAAGGATGGCACCTACTAAAGTGAGAATTCCTACGCCAATTAAAAAAATCTCGAAAGCAGAAAGGTTTAAACTTTTTCTTTTTATTGTTTTTGGAGGAAGCGGCTGTGATGTTTCAACTTCCCGGAGAATCTGGTCCACCGTATCTGTTTTGGAAGCCTCGGCAGCCGGTTCAGATTTGCTTTCAGGTTCGTTTTTGGCAAGGGATGCTTTGGCTTGTTCGGAAGCGGGTTCGGAAATGGATTTTGGCTCGGGCCCAGATTCTGGGTTAGGGGATAAAGAAGGTGTTTCTTCCTGGGCGGCTGTTTTTAATTTTTCTTCAACCTGTTTACTTAGGCCTTCCACATCAATTTCCTGGGGGTTGCGGTATAAAATCTGGATGTTCCCCAAAGTAATAATGTCGCCGTCCTTAAGGGTGTATTCTTTGACTTTTTTGTCGTGAATGATCATCCCGTTTTTGCTTTGAAGATCGGTAATGGTGACCCCTCCCCATTTTTTTCGAATGACGGCGTGTCTGCGGCTGATGACATCTGATTCGATCGAAAGATGACACGCAGGGTCGCGACCAATGAACAGTTCGTCAATAGGATCATCCAAAAAAGCTTTTCTTCCTTCGTGGGGCCCCTTGATTATTTCCAGGCTTGGGTTTTGGCCCGTGTCAATGGCATTGAGAACTTTTTTAATCATCTTGATTTCGATGATGCCGGAGTCCGTATTTTCTTCTGAAAATACTTTTTCTGTCCGGGGCAGAACGGGAATGATTTCAAATTCCTCAATACGAATGGAATCCTTGTTTTGAAGAGGTGTTTTTTCAAGAGGTTTGAGCAATTTGCCGTTTAGAAAAGTGCCATTGCCACTTTCAAGATCAACCAGAAAAAAATCATTCTCAATGCGGAGAATCTCGGTGTGCTTGCGCGAAACCGATTTTGAATCAAGAACGATATCGCATTCTTTTGTACGGCCCACAATGACGGAATCCTTTTGTGTCTTAAAACTTTTTTCGTCGCCTGTTTTCCTGTTTGTGATTTTAAATTGGAGCATTGATTTTTGGATTAATATCGGGCCAACACAAGGTTGGCCCCTACTTGCATCCCCCTGCCTGGGAAACCACCTGCTCAATACGTTTTACATCCACTTGCAGTTCGGTGGTTTTACCGACTTTCAAAAAATCGCAATAATATTTTTTTGCCTTGGGCATGTCGCCTTGAGCTTCGTAAACACTCCCAAGACCATAACTGGCGCGTATATTATCGGGCTGGGCCTGGAGTGCTTTTTCAAACCAGACAATGGCATTGGGGATGTCATTTAAGGTTTGGTAGGCATAGGCGGCATTGTAGGCGGCATCACCAAAATTTGGTTTGAGCTTAAAGGCGGAAATAAAGGCTTTGATGGCTTCTTCCAGTTCGGTTTTGGCTTTATCAACCATTCCATTATTTTTGGCATCCAACCCCATTTGATAATGAACAAACCCTACATTAAAATAGGCCATTTCATTGGTGGGTGTGCTTCTAATGACCGTGTCAAACTCCCGAAGAGCCAGCGGATAATTTTTTTCCTTAAGATAGGAAATTCCCAGATTCATGTGTGTGTGGGCAGAATTCGGTTCTTTTCTTAGGGCATGATTGAGGGCTTCCTGGGCCTTTAAGGGTTGTCCTGTCTGGTTATAGAGAGTCGCCAAGTTGTTCCAGCTTTCAGTCAAGTTTGGATTGATTTCCAGCGCCAGCTTGTAGCGGATAATGGCCAATTCGAATTCACCTTTACGCTGATAAATTTTTGCCAGTTCGTTATGGGCGTAAGGATGATCGGGGTTGAGGTCGGTGGCCTGTTTCAAGTCGCTGGTGGCAGAATTAAGGGCTTCTGTATTTTTAGTGTAAGACATGGCCACATAAGTGAGCGCACGGTTATAATAAGCATCGGCAAACTTTTTATTGTATTTGATGGCCATCTCAAATTGTTTGAGCGCTTCATCATACCGTTTTTGGTCGTAATAGATGGCCCCCAAATGATTGTAAGGTGAGGCATATTTTTTATCCATTTCAATGGCTTTTTGGAGGGCATTGATTGCATCCTCGTAACGCCCCTTGTATTTGTAGGCCAAGCCCAGGTTGTTCCAGCCTTCCAAATATTTTGGCTCAAGCTCGACGGCTGTTTTTAATTCAAAGACGGCACGATCGAAATTACCTTCATACATGGCAGTAACCCCCTGATTGTTGTGGTAGACCGCACGGCTGGAGGGTTTATCGAATTTTTTCTTTTTGGCCTCGGCCGAAGAGGGGACCATTGCAAGAACAGTCAGAAGAACCAGGATTAATTTTGGAAAAAAAGTTTTTTTCATAATTTATAAATTACAAGGGTTCAGTTGTGAAACGAGGTTTGCATCACCTGTTTTCCCAAGGCGTGAGAGGGCCAGCTGGGCCAACCCATCTTCAGGAACAAGGGATATTGCGATTCCCAGTTCTTTTTGGGCCTGACCTTGCTGGTTTGCCTTTACAAGGTTCATTCCTGAAACAAAGGCCAAATGGGATTTAAGCCAGCGCTCTGTGCCAATAGAGGATGATAAAACCTCCCCGTTTTTTGTCTTTTTTTCTGATTCAAGGGGATATTCCTTCAACAAAAAAGCCGCTTCTCCAATACTGGCCGATGAATCTTGTCCCATTATTTTTTGGATAATGGCCAGCATAAAAAGGGTTCGTGCTTTTTCATGGAAGGCACTTTTAAAGCCATAAGAAAGGCTCGTGGCTTTTTCAAACCAGGCCTTGGCCACTTCCAGACGTGTCGCATTGTAAGAACTGCTTTCAAGCATACCTTTTAAATAATAACGATAAGCTTCATAACTTGGGCTTTTGGCCACACTATTTCTTAAAAAATCGGTACTGATTTTGCTGCCAGAAATTGTTTTAAGAATTTGAGAGCTGGCCTCGCCGATGCTTGCAAAAAATCGGTCTCCCTGATCGGTGAATTCTTCAATGGTTGTGCCTAATTGTTTTTTTGAGGCGACCTCCATTATTTTAATAAAATAGCGCAGTGTCCCGTCGGGCTGGCGTTGGAAGAGGCCCAAAACGGCATGGCTGGCTTCGATAGAGCTGGCCGCTTGCAGGATTTTTTCATCATCAAACAAGTCGGCATTTGTAAGATTATTCGAGCGGGTGGAGTGTAACATGACAAAAGGATGATAGATCCCTGTCTCATTGGTCTTTTTAAGAAAATCGTAAAGAACAATGGCAAAGCCCGAACCAAGAGCCAGGTCGGGTTCTATTTGGCTTCGGTCTTCAAAAGGGAAAAGAGCGATGCGTGTTTTCGATTTTTTGGTTTGGGTTTTAAGCCACCCGATCATTTGTTCGTCCATGACCAAAGACGGGGGTGGGGTCAAACAAGAAGCAAAAACCATCTTCCCATGGCCTGTAAGCAAAAAAATACAAATCATGCAAAAAAGGAACAATTTCATCGTAACTAATTATAAATGTTGCAGAAATAAATACTACTATTTAATCTAGTTGTTTGTGGGGGGCCAAGATCGAGGACTCGTAAGCTCGTCGCTCGTTATACGGGTTCACGAGTCCTCGAGCGACGAGCCATTAAAGTATGCCCGATAATCCAGAAAAAACCGGCGATGTTCCTGTGGGAGAAGAGGAACTGATTTCGCCAGAAAAATTGAACTTATTTCAAAAACCAAGTGACGTAGCCTACCCGCGCCTGGAAGTTGTTGCCGGCCCTCAGGAGGGTATGGTTCTGGCCCTGAAAAAAGGGGAGCAGGTTCTGGGTCGGGCCAAGGGGAGGGTACAAATTCATCTGGATGACACCTCGCTTTCACGCATGCATGCGAAAATTGTTGTGGATGAAGCAGGTATCACCATCCAAGATTTGGGTAGCCGTAACGGCACTTTACTTAATGGTAAAAAAATAAAAAAAGACACCGATCACAAGCTGGCCCATTGTGATGAAATCGGGTTGGGTATTTACAGTCTTCGCCTGGCCTTGAAGGCCATAACGCCCCAGGATTTGGTTTCACAAAAAAATAAAAAAAGCTCGGTTGAAACTTTTGTGGCGGCTTCTTCCCCCCAAAGCCCTGAAATAGAAAAACAGGAGAATCCCAAAGAGACAGAGCCGGCCGAAGAATCGAAGGGGGTTTTTGACGAACCTGTAAAAGAAGGGCCTGAAACAGATGCTGAAAATAAACAATTGCCCGTCCCTGTGGGCGAAATTGCTGCAGAAGAGGGAAGGGTTGGCAAACGACTGGGTTTTATTTTCATTGCAGTGTGCTTGTTAAGCGGAGTGGCCGGGCTTGTTTTTTATTATTTCAACAAAAGTCATTCTTTACAAAAATCTCAAGAAGTCACAATCGAAGATAGCGAAGAATCCATAGATGAAGTTATTGATGAAGCCCTTCTTGACCAAGACCAGGAAGAAAAACAGGAGCCTGTTCCTACTGTAGAGGAAAAACCTGGAACTCCTGTTCCTGTGGAAACCATCCAGCCGAAAACATCGATACCCACTCCCACTTCCGAAATCTTTCATGCTTTTTTGGATATTCAGACAAAACCCATGCCGGCCTTTATCCGTATGGATGGGCGCGCCTTGGGTTATGCGCCACTTAAAGTGCCCGTGGATGTTGAACAAGGGCGTGAATATGAAGTGGTGGCGGAATACGACTTAAAAGACATTCGCGACAAATATCAGCAAAAAACCGTTTTTAAGGCCGATGCGCGCAGGGAGGTTTTTTCGATCAATTTTGATGCCGAAATCGGTATGCTGCGTATTTTAAAACTTCCCCGTGATGTGCAGTTTTATCTGGAAGGTTATTATGCCTATGACAAGGCCCATGCAAACCCTGTAAGACTTGATGACATTGTTTATGGAAAACCCCTTTATATCCCCTTTGGGCATTATCAGGTTGAACTTAAATTGCCGGTACGCCTTGGGGCATCATCCAAGCCCGTTTATGAAGTGCGCTATCATCGTGAATATGATTTGAACGCCGAAAACCGTTCGCTTGAGATTTCAGTGGATGACAAGGCACTCCAGTTTTTCCCAGCCCAAATAAAGACCCAGCCCCCGGGAGCCACCTTGTTTGTAGATGGCCAGAAAATGGGAGTCACTCCGTTTGAAGGTGATTTGCCCCTGGGAAACCATTCGATGAAATTTGTATTGGAAGGCTTTTTTGACAAACAAGAAACCTATGATGTGCGTGTGAATGTCCCCTATGAAGAAACTTTTGTTTTAGACACGTCTTTGGCTGGTCGGCATATTCATCGGGCCAAGGAATTTTTGGAAACAAGTGACGCCACACATGCGCTTAATGAACTTGTGGAAGCCCTTAAAGGGGATGTCACTCTTAAGGAAAAGGCCGAAATTTATTATTTTCTGGGGCATGTTTATTATTTGTTGGCCGATAAACCCAAAGCCAAAACGTATTGGGAAGAGTCAATCAAGAGCAAAGACTTTTATTATGAATCGCAGCTTGGATTGGCAAAGCTACAGATAGACGAGGGAAATAAAAATGCCGCCCTTTCACGCATTATCGAAGTGATGCTCAATTCAAAGGCACATACCCCGCTGGCTGGTGAAGCCAAACGGGTCTTCCAGCGCATTATTAAAACAGGAGCGGTGATTTATATTTCATCCGAACCCAGTGGGGCCAGGGTGGTTGTCAATCATCAAGAGGTCGATCAAAAAACACCGGTGATTCTTTCGGATGTTGAATTTGGAACCTATCGCATTGAAATTGACAAAGAGGGTTTTGGGCCGGCCATTGTGAAAAAATCAGTTCAAATGGGAGATTTTATTCCGGTGTTTGTCACACTGAAAAAAGATGCTTTTTAATTTTCTTGTTCAATTTGTTTTTTGAAGCTTCGTTGACTCAAATCCTCATTTCCGTTACCTTAACGGGTATCACCCTTTACAAAGGTAACCGTTTATGGCCGCCCAACAACCTAAATCCAATCCTTCTCCCAAACAATCCATGGGGTACCCCACCATGGAAAAACTTCTTGAAACCGAGGATTTTACCCAACTGAACCAATCTTTTAAATCATGCTATGAGACTTTAGAACGCATGTTTAAAAGTAAAGCCGGCGGAGGGCTGGGGAAACAAAAACAAATCCGCCAAGCTCTCCAAGCCTACGAATTAACCACCGACCTTATCAAATACCTGCTCGAGGTCAAAAAACGGATGGTTGAGGCCGCAAAAAGCTCACAACCATCTGAAATTAAAAGATAAAAAAACACATCAAAAAACACAACTATGGGGGGGATGGGTGACGATAATAATTCTGAGAAGATTAAAGAAGTCGGATGCCCCGGCTCTTAAAAAAGGATGGATTTATGACAAACCCAAATATGCCCGGAATCGACAACCAGCCTATTCAACTCGATCAGCAACGCCCTGTGGCTCGCGACCCCTTTGCTCCCAGTGGTTTTGATCGGGCCTTGGCGGCTCTTAATCATGGAGCC
>MGPH01000013.1:0-30838 GCA_001797365.1 Deltaproteobacteria bacterium GWA2_45_12 | reverse complement strand
GCGGGTCTTGGGCCGAACATTCCCGGTGGTGGTGGAAATGATCCCTTCGGTAAGGCCGAAGCCGATTTGAATGCTAGCCAATTTACCATGGCCAGGGCCATGGGGATTCAGATCCAGTCAGGTACTCAGAACATCATGTTTGGTACTATATCCCAGGTTGAAAAAGCCAAACACGATACTGAAAGCCAGATTACACGTAATATTTAAACTTGAAAGTATCTGACTACTCACTAAAGCCCCCGCACAAAGCGGGGGCTTTTTTTCTCTCGTTCTTCTTTAGGAATTCCTCTATATTAATAACAGTTTGAGTTTTCAGAGTAACCCTTCGACAAGCTCAGGGTGTCCATTTTAGTAAGGGCAATTCATGAATGGCCCTTACTTGGACATGGTGAGCTTGTCGAACCATAAATTGGCAAGTGTGAAATTATTTAAGTTTTAGTTTGTCAAAAAATGGCGGTTTTATTTTAAAGTCTTGAAGGAGGAATTATGATTGATGTCCCACGCGATGATCTGGTTTTGATGATGGAAGCGGGTTATATCTATTTAGCCGGTGGCAAATTGAATGAAGCCAAACAGGTTTTTGAAGGGGTCAGTGTCTTAAAACCCAAGCACGAAATCCCCATGGTTGCCATTGCCAATGTGTTGTTTGCACAAAAGAAATTTCCGCAGGCGATTAAACTCTTGAAAGAGGCCCTTAAAATAAATCCCAAAAGCGTTTTTGCCCTTTCCCATCTGGGAGAATCCCTTCTTTTTAGCAATAAAAAAGAAGAAGCGCTTAAAATTCTTAACCAGGCTGTTGCCCTTGATGGGCAAAGCAGTGCGGGTCAGTTTGCGCGTTCGCTCATTCAGTTGATCGAGCAGGGGTACGATCCGGAAAAATTCCGCAAAGAAATGAAAGCGGCCCAAAAAGAAGCAAAGGAATGATTATGAAAAAAGTTTTGCCCATTTTTCTCTTTCTTATTTTCATTGCCTGCCAGGATACCGTCTTGCTGCAAGACTTGGAGCAAAGAGACGCCAACGAAGCCATGGTGCTGCTTTCCAAAAACAATATCAAAGCCAGGAAAGCCTCCGTCGAAAAACAACAAAAAACGTCATGGGTCATTAAAGTGGCTCTTGGGGATGCAGTGAGGGCTCGAGAGATTTTGGTGGCGTATCATTTGCCCCGGGAGAAAGAAATGGGGCTTTCAGGAATTTGCAAGGATGCCGGGCTCATTCCCACACCCAAGACAGAAAAATGCCGGGAGATGCTGGCGATTAAAGGTGAGATCATCAACACGCTTGAGTCTTTGCCGGGAGTTGTGGATGTTGAAGTAGTCATTAATGTTCCCGATGTTGAGGCTTTTCCTAATGAGAATGCCCCTGTTTTGGGGCCGAGGGCTTCGATTGTTGTTCAGATTGAAGATGAGGGGGTCAAGGAAGTAATCACCGAAGAAAAGATTCAGCAATTTGTAGCCAATGCGGTAACCGGTCTTGATTTGCGGGATGTGGCCGTGATTATCAGCCGGGCCTCATCGGGTGAAAGTACAGGTGTTGTCGTGTCTTCCCCTTCTTCTGGGGGAACAGGGACTCCCGAAGTTGCGTGCCCAGAAGTCTCTGAAGCTGAAGAACCCATGGTGTTGGTGGCAGGATTAAAAATGACTTTGCCTTCTGCCAAAAAATTCAAAATTTTGGGATCGGTTCTCTTGTTCTTGTTTGTTATTTTGGCAGCCGTTCTTATTTTTACTCTTTTTCAGTTGGCTCGTTATCGTGAACGGGTTCAGGGAGGCGTGCCTGCGGTTGTGAATGAAAATCAGGAGGAAACCGATACAGAGAAAAACGAATAAGCTATTGAAATAATTCAATTTTTTTTAAGCACTTTTTTCGCAACTTTGAATGGGATTTCATCCGATAACAATATCAGAAGGTTTTTATGGTTGATATTCCTCAAATTCCGCGTTCCCCTCAAGATTCAAAACTGCGTTTGGATTATTCGCGGGTGGACCAATATTTATATCCCGATCCTCCCAAACTGAGTTTCTGGCAGCATCTGGGACGGGGGCTTCTTAAGGGTTTGTCCTTTTTAGGTCCCATAGCGGGTTCAGTGCTTCCCTTCTTTGGCCCAGCGGGTGTGGTTTCAGGCCTGGCTTCTTATGGCGTGGGGAAGGGGGCCTCGGATATGCTGGCTTACTCCAATTATAAATTTCAGCAAAAGGTGGCTGCTAGCCAGCAACCCGTGCAATATACCTTGGGAGGGCTTTTTAATACCAACCCGAGTGAAGGTGAAATGGCCACCGATTTTATCGCTCCGCAATCGATGGTTCCCCAAATTCAAGATGTGGTTGTCCAACGCCAAGATTCCCAATTGGAAAATGCTCAACGGTTTTAGCTCTTTTTTTTCTGTTCACTAAATCCTTGAACCTTTTCACTTAATGCCCTGCGACATAGGAATATCCTTGCTTTGCGCCTAGGGCAGCACTATAAGCCGCTCTGTACGGGGGGATGATTCTTGTTTTTTTGTATTGTCTTGACATTCTATTTGTTCCTCATCTTTCTTTTCCCCCGTTTTAAAAAGAGTTCGATTTTCGGTCGGTGGACCACAAAAGGTCTGGGGTATTGAGTCCCGTATGGGAGAAAATAACGACCTGTCTTTCGAAGGGGAATATTTTAACCATATGATTTTATTCAATTTTGTTGAAAATAAGAGCGCGGAGTTATGATGAATTAACATGGCATAGTATGTGCACTAATGAGGGCTGTTGGGGATTAACAAAGGGGTCTTTAAACATGCAATTGGCTTCAGACAAAACAGTTCTTAAAAAAGAGCCCAAAGTGGTTAAACTTGTGGGTAAGAAAGATGCTTATAACGAACTCATTGAACAGTATCTTCCTTTTGCATCCTCCATTGCCAGCAAAGTGGCCCGCCTGATTTCATGCAGCTCTGATTGCTATGAAGATATTTTGTGTAATGCCCGTTTGGGTTTGCTTGAAGCCGCCCAGCGGTTTGATCTTAAATTCAAGGTCGATTTCAAGACTTTTGCTTATTACCGCATCAAGGGAGCCATCTATGATGGTTTAAGAAAAACCGGCTGGATTCCCCGTTCTTTATACACCAAACTTAAACTTGAAGAAGCCTCTCATAACCCCTTGCAAAAATTAACAGAACGTATTGCGGCAAGTGCCAAAAATGTTAAAGACGATGTTGAAGCTGTTTATGATTCCATTCATTCACTAGCTTCCATGTACATTACTTCCCTGGATGCCATGGAAGATTTTGAGGTTGAAGACCAGTCAGCCAAACGCGATATTGAACACAAGGCCGAATTCCAAAAAATAAAAGAAAAAATGCGCGATGCCATTGAAGCTTTACCCGAAAAGGAAAGAAAGCTCGTCAAAATGTATTATTTTCAGAACCGGACCTTGCAGGAAATTGGTGTGCGATTGGGGCTTTCAAAATCATGGACCTCCCGTTTGCATGCCAGGGCTCTCGATTTGCTATTCAAGAAATTAAACAGCATGGACAATAAAATGTCCGCGGGTGAGTTTGAAGAAAGTTTTGGAAAGGAAGTGGTCGCTTAATGGATCCCATTTTATCAAAACTAAATAGTGCCGCCTTAACCAAGGTCAAAACAGAATCACCCAAGGTCTCTTTAGACCAAACGGGTTCTTCTTTTCAGCAAGTTTATAACAATAAAATGCAGGAAGCTTTTTTTGACAAGATGGAAGCCAGCCTTGGGTTTGACAAGCCTTCAAACATGCAGGCTTTGTCTGCCGAAAATATCCATGTAGAAACAGCAAACCAGGAATTGGCTCAAAACTCCCTTGATAAGCCCGGTAATATTGTGTCGTTGATGAATGACCGATGGAACAAACTTGATACGCGCTTGGAGAATATTGACAAATTAACTCCTCAGCAACTGTTGGGTATACAGATGGAAACGTATCGCGATATGGCCCTGATCGATGTTTCAGCGAAAGTTGTTGAAAAGAGTGTTCAAGGCATTCAAACCCTGGAACAAATGCAGGCCTAAAGATAGTTGCTGGTCGCTATAGCAACTACCCAAGCAACTAATCAGAAGACTTGGCCTGGCCGGATATGGTATAAGAGTTCCACGTCATGTTTCTTTCTCACCTCGATCCTTCAAGTCGCGCTTTTGTGATGATGCTTTTGTTGGATGCCCCCGATTTGGCATCCAGCCTGGTTTCTTTTTTGCCTCCTGAGGATCAGCCCGTTGTTTTAGATGCGGTCAAAACCTGGCAGTCTTCCGACAAAAAACTTAAAAAACAATTCATTCATGACGAGCTTTCCCGCCAGCAAATGCAGTCTCATTGGGGGGTACTTTCACAAGTCCATCCGGATTGGATTGTGGATGCGCTTAGCCAGGAAAGCCCCCGCATGATCGCCACCGTCCTTCGCTATCTTCCGGCAGAAACAGTGCGTGTTGTTTTGGACAAACTTTCGGCTGAAACATTAAAAAACATGCCCACGCTGGCACAAACATTTTCTTTGGATGTGCATTTGATCAATGCGTTGAAAGAAATTTTAGAAAACCGGTTTGCCCAGCTAAAACAAAATAACGATATGGGCCTTAGCTTTGCGACGATTCCCATGTTTTCAGCCAAAAAACTGGGAAGTATTTTCCGCGAACTGGGTTTTCGTGAGCTGGCCATGGCCTTAAAAGGTTTTGATGAAGAATCAAAAAGCCTGATCCTCAAGCGGCTTTCCCCACGCGATGGGGCGCTTTTAAAACTTCATTTTGAACAAATTACCGATGTGCCTGAAGAAAGATTAAAACAGGCCCAAAACCATGTGCTCTCCCTTGATCTTAAAAAAGGAGCCCTGCCCCTGCTTGTTTTGGAAGCCGGTTTTTTTGTTTATTCCAAGGCTCTTTTGCAGGAACATATCCCCTCCATGCAGGTTTTACAGCTTAAGTTTTCAATGGAAGAATCGCGGCTTCTTAAAAAATATGTTGAAATGAATGTTCCGGTGAATATTTCTTCTGTGGCTGGAAAATATCAAAAGGAAGTGATGCAGATTGTTCAAAAATTAGCGGGTTAATTTATGAGTGAAAAAATCATCAAAGGTGGTGAGATCAAAGAAAAGCTGGGTCTTGAAGACCAGATCAATCTTGAAGACAAGAGGGATGTGTCCCTTGTGAGGGGCAGTGAAAAGATGGTGAAGAAGGATGTCTTGTCAGCCAGGGGAGAGGCTCAAAAAATTATTGAGGAAGCAAGATCCGAGGCCAAGCAGATTAAAATGGATGCTTTTGAGTTGATGAACCGGGTTCGTGCCTCGATGGATGAAATACGCCAAAAAGGTTTTGATGAGGGGCGGGAGGAAGGCTTGGCCAGTGTGACCCAAACTTTAGTGGCCGCCAAAAAAGAAAAAGAGGACATGTTTGCCGATCTGGAACGGCAAATATTAAATCTTGTTTATGATATTTCTGAAAAAATTATCGGGCGTGACCTTGTTGAAAGAGAAAGCTCCATCGTTGATTTAATCCGCCAGGCCTTGCATGCTTCCAGCGGGAGTCAGGTGATTGTTTTGGTCAATTCGCAGGATTTTGAGAATGTAAAAAAACATTATTCGTCCCTTCTTGCCGCTTTGGATGCTTCCAAAAGTCTGCAAATAAGACCGGATGACAAGGTCGCCCCCAAGGGATGTCTTATTGAAACGGAAATAGGAACCATTGACGCCCAGCTAGTAACCCAGCTTCAGGCGATCAAGAGGGCTTTGGGATTGGATGAAGGGAGAGAGCGTGTTTTGGAAGAAGATAAGAAACACTTAGGTGTAGATGAGGATGATTTTGGGGATGAATTTGTGGAAGATCAAGAAGGAGAAGAATAATGGCAAATTCGGCTCGTATTATTGATCTTGAAAAATACCGCAAAGCCATTGCCTCGATTTCCACTTATAAAGTGAAGGGGCGTGTGACTGAATTGACGGGGCTTGTGGTCAAGGCCGTGGTTCCCAATGTGCGTGTGGGAGAGCTGTGTTATATCGAGTCCCATTATCGCAAATTACCCATCAAAGCCGAGGTGGTGGGGTTTAAAGATAACTATGTTCTCCTGATGCCGCTGGGAGAGCTTGAAGGCATCGGCCCCGGTAACGATGTCGTGCCCACGGGACATTGCCTTATGGTGCCTGTGGGAGAAGAGCTTTTGGGCCGTGTTTTGGATGGCTTGGGAGATCCCATCGATGTCGACAAAAATGGTCCACTCCATGCCAAAAAGTTTTATCCTGTTCATGCCTCCCCCCCCGACCCACTCACGCGCAGACGAATTACCCAGCCCATTGCCGTGGGGGTTAAGGCCATTGATGCCATTTTAACGACGGGGGAAGGACAGCGTATCGGGCTTTTTGCGGCTGCCGGTGTGGGTAAATCGGTTCTCATGGGCATGATCGCCCGTAACACAGAAGCCGATATCAACGTGATTGCCCTTGTGGGGGAACGAGGTCGTGAGTTACGCGATTTTTTGGAACAAGATTTGGGGGAAGAAGGTTTGCGTCGTTCGGTTATTGTTTGTTCTACTTCGGACCAACCCTCCCTTGTCCGTTCAAAGGCGGCCTATGCAGCTACGGCTATTGCTGAATATTTCAGGGATCAGGGGAAAAAGGTTCTTTTGTTCATGGATTCAGTAACGCGTTTTGCCCGGGCTCTTCGTGAAATTGGCTTGGCTGTGGGAGAGCCCCCGGCACGTCAGGGGTTTACCCCTTCGGTTTTTTCGACTTTGCCCAAACTTTTGGAGCGGTCCGGAAATTCTGACAAGGGGTCCATCACGGCCGTCTATACCGTTCTTGTTGAAGGGGATGACATGACCGAACCGGTGGCCGATGAAGTGCGTTCCATTCTGGATGGTCACGTTATTCTTTCGCGCGACCTGGCCAACCGTGGGCAGTTCCCGGCCATTAATGTCTCAGAATCAGTCAGCCGTGTCATGACCAATATTATTGACCCCGAACATGCCGAAGCGGCACGCAAACTAAAAGAGGTTGTGGCCAATTATGAAAAGGAGCGCGATCTCATTTTGATTGGGGCTTATGAATCCGGATCCAATCCGGGGGTGGATTATGCTATCGAAAAAATTGAGGATGTGAACCAGTTTTTAAAACAGGGCATCACCGAAAAATTCACTTTTGACGAGGCTCGTGAAGGTTTGCTGGCCTTGTTTGAATAAAGAAAGCGAAGTATGCCCAAGAAGGAACAGTACAGGTTAGAGCCATTAGTCAAGTTAAAGCAGAGACAGAAACGTGAATCTGAAATCAAGCTGGCCCGCGCGATTCGCGAGTTGGAAAAGGAAAAGGAGATTTTGAAAAAGATTGAGAATCTGAAAAAGGAAATTGGTGCCAAGCGCGAAAAAACAAGAAATGATCTGCGCAAGAAAGTGGCCAGTGGCCAGGCGCGCATCAAGGAAAGTGAATATTACATCGGATTCATGCAAAAATTAATGGATGATGAAGAAAAAGTGGATGAAGAAATCAAACTGCAAAAAGAGGTGATCGAAAAAGCGGAAGAAAAATTGAAAAGAGCCAAGCGTGACTATATTGACGCGGCACAGGAACTCAATATCATGGAAAAGCATAAGCAACTTTGGACAAAGAAAATGCGGCTTAAACTGACAGCGTTGGAAGATAAAAAAATGAACGAGTTGGCTTTGGTGGCTTATCAAATGAGCCGCATGAAGGGTTAATATGGCCATTGATCGCATACAACAAAAACGTGACGATATCCGCAAGGCCAATGAACATCGGGCCACCGCCAAGGCATCTGAATTGCGTCAGCAATTGGGGCGCGATTTTGCCAGTAAATACCAGGCTCAGATAAACCAGCTTAAAGATGAAACCAAGACTCAACAGAAGAAAAGCTTTGATCAGAAAAAAGAGGGTTCCAAAGAACAAAGAGAACAAAGCGTTATCGAAAACGCCTTGGAGGCTTTTGGAAGTGAAAAACGTGAAAAGGAATCTTTTCAGGCAAAACGATGGGTTCAAAGTGGGGATCTCAAAAAAACCGACAAGGAAGAAAATGTCAAAAAGAAAGAGGAAGAGAAAAAACCAGATTCCAAAGAAGGGAATGATTCTCAAAAAACCAGACTCTCTGGTGAGGGGCATAAAAGAGTTGAATCCAATAAATCATCGGATGAACGCGAAGGAAGGGGAAGTGGTGGCGGTGGTTCGCAAGGTGGAAATCAGAATTCGTCAGGTGGCGAACAGGATTCTTCAGGAGGCGGGGGATCTTCTTTTTCTTCTTCGTCCCAGGGGGGTGGTTCTTTTTCGCAGCCCAAAGGGAAGGGGCTTCTTAAAAAAAGTGGTGTGTCCGGGCGCGAAATTGTTGCCTTAAAACCCTCGGAGCAAAGTGGAAGTGGAGGAGGAGCCTCGCACCGTCAATTTTTTTCAAAAGAAAATTTTCAGGTCTTGGTTAAGGCTGTGCGCTTGTGCATCGGCCATAATGGCAACACAGAATTGGATATTGAAATGAATGACGAGTTTTTTAACGGATTAAGAATCAAGGCAAACAAGGGGCCCTCAGGTATTGTTATTACCTTTTGTTGTCCGAACAAACAGGTTTACAATCTTTTTTTGAAGGAAAAATTTAATTTATACACCCATTTGCGACAAGAAAAAAATATTCCTGTGCTTCGGGTGGATATTGAATAGAGGGTTTTTTTAAAATGGCCCCCATTATCAAACCATTCCCATTTGAAAATCTGAAAAACTATCCGGCCTCACAAGTTGAAATGCAACACCTGCTTTTGAGTGTCCTACCCCAAAAAAGTAATATTTCAACTTTATTGCAAGGCTTTGGGCAAATGATGCACCATTTCTTGGGTGCGGATGTAGAGGTGATTTATGAGTCATTATATATAACTCGTTTTGGTTCCTATGTTGAAAACTTGGGAGAATCTTTTGTTGTGGCCTCGCTTGCCTTGACTCCCCATCCCAAAAACTTTATCATCGAGTTCGATTCAAGATTGTCGCGGTTTCTTGTTGAAAAAATGTTGGGGGGAGGTGGGGAAGTTTTTGAGCCTGTTCATTTTACTTCGTTGGATCAGGGAGTTTTGAAATATTTTCTGATTCGTTGCCTTCAACAGGGAGAAGATTTTTTCCAAACAGTTCAGGTCAAGCCGCATTTGAAAAATCTCTACACCCAGAAAGATCGTCTGGGGAAGATGGCCGCGGCAGAAGAAAAACTTTATTTGGTGACGTTTCGCACCAAGATAAACAAGCACCATGGCTTTATAAGGATTGGCATCCCGGAAACTTTAGCTGAGTTGATTGCTGCCACTACCGGCCGCTTGCAAAGGGTGAACGATGAGGCTTTTTTTGACAAGGTTGGGTTGTGGAAAACAGTGGTGTGGGCTGAAGTGGGGCGAGTCGGTTTGAACATAGACCAGCTGGCCAGCCTGGAAAAAGGGGATGTTCTTTTTTTAGATGAACTTTACCCCGATTTTGAAGATGGAAACTTGAAGGGCGAATGTCTGCTTCATTTGGGGGATGAGGTTGAAAAAGGTGTTTCTGTTCACCTTGAATCAAAAGAGAAAAAAGTTTTTTTGAGTTTAGGTAAGGTCCCCTGATTTTTCAGAAGTATCGTAAAGGAGTTTGTTCATGACCGATAAAGACAATCCGCTAGATGATGATTTATTGCGAGAGTTGGGTTTGGAGCCACGTGCGCCAGAAGTAAAGCCCAAGCCTGCCCAACCGCCACCTTCCCCTCCACCCAGACCGGCTGCAAAAACTCCTGTTTCTCCGCCTCATGCCGCCGCTCCCAAAAATCCTCCGGCTCCCCCTGTGAGCCCGCCCTCGGTTTCAACAGGATTGAAGAACTTGGCTCAGGACATGCCTGTTCAGGTTTTGGCGGTGCTCGGCAAGAGAACTTTGTCGATTAAAGATATTGTTTCGATGAAGGAAGGGGAAGTTCTTGAATTAAAAAAAGACCCTTCCGAAAGTATTGATTTGGTAGCCAACGGAAAACTTGTGGCCAAAGGTGATTTGGTGTTGGTGGATGGAAAAGTGGGAATTCAGATCAAACAAATAGTGTAGGAGTGTAAGGGCACTCCTGTAAGGGTACTCTGTAAGGGCAATTCATGAATTGCCCTTACAGAGGGAAATAGGGGAAAGAGAATACATGCCGTTAGAAACAACTCCTAATTTTGCATTTCTCTTTTTAAAGACAATCTTGGCTATGGTTCTTGTCCTGGGAGTGGCCATTGTTTTTATCCGATACATTATGCCCCGATTGTATGGGCCACGCGTGGGGGGCAAGCAGTCGCTTATTCATGTGGTCAGCCGTCTTTCCATTGAGCCCCGCAAGGCCCTTTGGATTATTCGTGTCGGAGATAAAATTTCTCTTGTTGGTTCAGCCGAACAGGGGATCACCAAAATCATGGATTTGGAAGAAAGGGATCTTTCATGATGTTTTTATTAGCTCAAGGATTGGTTGCCGCCCCGTTACCCGGGGCATTTCCTTTGGATGACCAGCCCATTGCCAGGCCCATTCTCATGTTGTTTATCCTGGTGATTCTGGCCCTGGCCCCTTTTTTGGTGATGATGATGACTTCCTTTGTGAAGATAGCGGTTGTTTTTTCGCTTCTTCGCAATGCCATGGGCACCCAGCAAATTCCGCCCAATCAAATTGTCAATGGCTTGGCCATTATTCTCACCATTTACATCATGGTGCCCGTGGGGACCGATGTTTACAACAGCATCAAGGAAACCATCCATGACCCGCAGGTTCAAAGTCAGCCTGTTTTGTCACAAACCTCTTTTAATGTTGTCAAAAAAGCGGTGAGCGCAGGGAAGGAACCCATTCGCCAATTTTTGTTGAAACAATCATCGGCTAAAGATCGCAATGTTTTTTATACCCTGGCCAAAAAACTGCGTGGGCCCGAGGGAGATGACAGTATTAAAGATGATGATTTTCTCATTTTAGTCCCCTCCTTCATGATTACCGAACTGACCGAGGCGTTTCAAATAGGGTTCATTTTGTTTCTGCCGTTTTTGGTCATTGATATGGTGGTGTCCAATATTCTTTTGGCCATGGGGATGTTCATGGTGTCGCCCGTGACGGTTTCGTTTCCCTTCAAACTCTTGCTTTTTGTACTTGTGGATGGTTGGGCCCTTATCACCAAGGGACTTATTTTGGGGTATATGAAATAAATTATGGAATCCTACGTTTTAGGAGTTTCAAATCAGGCTCTTTTGTTGACTCTTATCTTGTCAGGCCCACCCATTTTGGCGGCGATGATCGTGGGGCTTATCATCAGCCTTGTTCAGGCCACCACCCAGGTTCAGGAACAGACACTTACTTTCGTGCCAAAAATGGTGGTTGTTTTTTTAGTTCTGGCTTTGCTTGGCCCCATTGGCATGGCTCAGCTGGTTACCTTTACCCATACATTACTGACAACATTCCCGGATTTTATTAAGTAAGGTGTCCGTTTCTGTTCCCCGTAAGGGCAATTCATGAATTGCCCTTACACTACTTAGATAACTCATCTTATGTCCGAAATCTTCCACCTTTTTGGGATTCAATTTGATTTTGTCCCGGCCTTCAAGCTTTGGATGCTCATTTTCATACGCTGTTTTACCATGCTTGCTTTTGTCCCTTTTTTGGGAACGCGAATGGTCATGCCCCGGGCGCGTACCACTTTGGCATTGGTGATGGCTTTTTATGTTTTCTTTTTGGTGCAGGCCAAGCTTTTGCCCCAAGTTCCCGAGAGTTATTTTTTGATGGCCGCCTACATGGCCAAGGAAGTCCTGTTTGGGTTTACCATCGGCTTTGTCACGCAGGCCATTTTTTATGGCATTCAGGCGGCAGGAATGGTGGTGGACCATCAGCGTGGCGGAGCCAATGCCCAGCTCGTTTTGCCGGAACTTGGGCAGGTGACGATTTTTGGCAGTTTTTATTACTGGATGGCCATTGCCCTTTTCTTGTCGGTTGGGGGGCATCGTTTTTTTCTGAAAAGTTTTTTTGAAGGGTTTACTGTGGTTCCCCTTTTGTCCCTGCCCTTGTTTGAGTCAGGATTTGCCCCTTTCATGGATTTTATTATTTTACTTTCGGGCAAATCACTTCTTATCGCCCTTCAACTATCAGCCCCTGTCCTGATTGCCGTGCTCCTTACCGATACGGTGCTGGGCATTGCCAACAAAATGGCCCCGCAAATAAACGTGTTTGAGCTGGGCTTTGCGGCGAAAGGAATCATGGGCCCGCTTTTGGTCTATGTTTCGCTGGTTGTTCTTGTGGCCCAAATGGGTGAATGGAGCCAGAGCATGATGGAATTCATCTACCAGGTTCACTCATTGTGGAAGCCTTAAAACCGAGGTTTATCCCCCCCAATCCTGTTTTTACTTTCTGTGGGTTCCAAGCCTAACTCTTCTAACCCCCCCCTCCTTATTAATTATAAGTAATTGAAATTATTATACTATTTTAATTTCACCCCAGTCTGTTTTGGCATGGCCCTTGCTTTAAAATGGGGAAGGGGAGAGATAAATTTATGGCAGAAGTCAATATAACCAGTCAAACCACACAAGCAGAACTTGATGCAATTAGTGCCTTAGGCATGACGCCAGCGCAAGCAGAACAGAAGTTACTGGCCAATGATTTACCGCCAGGCGTTACGGCGGAAGATTTGTTGGCCTGGATTTATTTTCAAACCAACGGCCAAGGTCCCCGTTTTGTGGCTGCCGGTGAAATTGAAGATCCCGATGAACATCCTGAATTATTCACCGATGAAGTAATGGAAAATATGAACGAATTAGCCGACATCTTTGGCCCCGCTGCACGCGAGTCGGTCAATCGCTTTCTTACCAATACCGGGCATGCTGAGGATATTCATGAACCTGATCCTGTAGGCCCGCCAAGTGATGGACCCTTGGGTCCTCATAGAGAGTCTCCCATAGACGATCCAGAATTATTTCAGAGATTGGTGGCCTTTTTCATGAAGTCTCCAAACCCGGGTCTGCCCTGGATTGTTTTCTTTGGGCAGTTAAAAAGTATTAACGATGACATTCGACTTGAACTTATTGACAAGCGTAACGAATTGCTTGACTGGATGAATGATGATCTTATTGGCCAGTTAGAAGGCCTTGATCCAACAAACCCAGCGGAACAAGGGGAAATCGCCTCCATTCAGGAACAAATTCAGTCGGCCAAAAGTCAGATAGCAATCTATGATCAAGCTCTTGTTACTCTGACACAATCAGAAACAAGTAATCTGGAGGTCATGGCAACGAGCGTACGAAGTCATTTTGACGGGATTAGTGCCATTCTCAGAATGTAATTTTTGGTCAAAAGTGGAAATAGCCTATGTTGTCTTTGGATTTTAGCCATGATAAAGTCAAAAAAGTTAAACGAGGAATTATGTCCAAAGACAAGCCTTCCCAGATTGATCTTTTTTTTGGTGGTGATGTTGAATTAAAAGGCCGCTTTCAGGATTTTATTGCCAAAACCCCCCAAGCGGAAATCGAGGCTAATTTCAAGAAATTCAAAAGATATCTGGCCGGGGAGATGACGTGGGCTGAAATCAAGAATATTAGTAAAGAGCAGCTGGGCCATGTTGCCAAGATTGCCTATCTTAAATACAAACGCGGAGAATACCCGGTGGCAGAATCGCTTTTTAAGGGGTTGTCGGTCATGGATCATACCAATTGGTATTTTAGAGCCGCCCTTGGAGCGATTTATCAAAAGCAGAACCAGTTTCAGGAAGCCATTGATGAATACACAATGGCCTTGGGGCTTAACGAAAAAGAAATCACTTCTTTGACCAATCGCGGTGAATGTTACATGCGCTTAAAGAATTATCCCTTGGCACTCAAAGATTTTGACCAGGCCGCAAATCTAGACCCAAAAGGTCAAAATGCTTGGGCCAAGAGGGCACGGGTTCTTAAAAAAAATATTGTCGATCAAGGTCACGGGGGCCAATGATTTAAGGAACTATACTTATGGCACGAGTTAATTACACAGAAGCACAAAGAGCCCAGATAGAAGAATTAAGGGAATATTTACGTAGCCAAGGGGTTGATCCCGATGTCTACATGCGTGCCTTGGATGGCCAGGGCATTGATCCGGCCATTTTGAATGATCCTGATTTTCAGGCTTATTGGCGCCTGACTTATCTGCAGTTGTTGGAAATTTTGGATCCACCCTTGTTTAATTCTTTGCCGGGTCAATTAGACGAGGCTTATGAGGAGGGTCAAAGGATTGCAGGGGCCGAACTTAATGCGCTCATCGAAAAGCTGGCTACTGACAGTCCCGAGTTAATGGCTTATTTTGCAGCACACGATGCCGACCCTAATACAACCCCTGAGCAAATTATTGGGATGCTGGCTGCCCAAGGGCTTATTAATCCAATCGATGAACATAATGATTCAGGTGATAATAATTCTGAATTTGTGGATGAAGGGGCCCGCCATCTTTCAGAAGAATATGGTTTGGGGGGAACCTATGATTATTTGATTGAAACCGAAGAAGGTATGATGACTGCCAGAAATTCTTTGTTTGCCGAAATAGCTAACCGGCAATTGGAAGCGGCCCGGCTCTTTGAACAATATATGAATGGGGATCTAGATTTAACCGAAGAGCAATTTAATGCAAAAATGGATTTGATAAAGGGACCCATAGAAATACTGATGGCCCAGGCCAACATAATTGATAAGACTTTAAACCAGATTTTCGAGCAGTTCTCCAAATTGGAAAAAGATCGCCAGGAAGGCCTTCAGTCGGTTATCCGTAACATCGCCTGATTTTAATCCAATCCACTTCTTTTCCTTTCCTGTCATTTTAGGTATAAATAACTCATGGCCGAAGATGACAAGAGCCTTGCAAATCTTTCCAGGGAAGAAAAACAGGCGTTGCGCGGGAAAAGCCAGCTTCTTTCCCCTGATCCCAAGCGGAAAAAATACCTGACAGAGTTATTGCACGCCTTTGCTTCGCGCAAGATCAGCTTTGCAGCCCTGGTGAAATTGGATCCAAAACGCATCCGCCAAGTAGCCGAAATGGGGTACGTCAAGCTTAAGCATGGGCGCTATCAGGAAGCGCGAAAAATCTTTGAGGTTCTCACTTTTCTGGATCACCGGAATTTTTTTCATCACTTGGCCCTTGGGGCGGCTTATCAGAAATTAAAAAGAAATATAGACGCCATTTTCCAGTACACGGAAGTGATCAAAATATCGCCCCAAAATTTGAATGCCTTGGTCAATCGTGGTGAAGTTTATCTGCGTGAAAAATTATACCGAAAAGCGGCCGAAGATTTCAGGGAAGCCATTTTGCTCGATAAGACAGGCAAGGATATTTATGCCAATCGAGCGCGGTCATTGGTCATTGCCCTGAAACGTTCGCTGGAACGCGATAAAAAAATCAAGGCGGGCAAGAAGTCTGAACCTGCCCTTACACGAAAAAAAATCAATCCATTGCAAATGATGAAACCGAGGTAGGGGGGGTGGGGAATGTCTCGTTGCTCGCGGAACTCGTTGTTCCGTTGCTCGAGGGCTCGACGAAATTTGGTCCCTGAGCGGAGTCGAAGGGACGGGCCACCTCGGCCCCTCGACTCCGCTCGGGGACCTCAAGCCCCTACTCTTCATCGTCTTCCGGGGTTTGTGAATCGAGGATTCCGTATTTAATGAGGAGGTTGCGCAGGTGTTTGCGGTCAATCTTGGCCTCGCGGGCGGCCTTGGAGACATTGTTCTTGTTCTTCTGGAGGAGTTCGACCAGATAATCCTTTTCAAAACTTTCCAAAACTTTCTGTTTGGCTTCTTTAAAGGGCATGTTGGAATCAACGCCGGTGGTGGTAACCGTTTTGGAATCATCGGTGCGATGGTCAATCTCGCTAAAAATAAACTGCATGTGCTGACCATTGACAATGCCATTTTCTGAAAACGAAACAGCACGTTCCAAAATATTGTTGAGCTCGCGAATATTGCCCGGCCATTGATAACGCTGAAGGAGACGAATCGCGTCATCTTCAATGCGGGTGGCATAATAGGTGCCATCCGGTTTTTTGTTGTATCGGGCTGTGGAGAGCAGTTTTTCAATGATCAAGGGGATGTCATCATTGCGCTGACGTAGGGGAGGGAGCTGAATTTTCACCACCGACAAACGGTAATACAAATCTTCGCGAAAACGGCCTTCTTCAACTTCTTTTTTCAGGTTTCGGTTTGTGGCGCAGATCACCCGGACATCAAGTTGAACGGGTTGGGTTGAACCGACTTTTTTTATTTCGCGTTGTTCAAGGGCACGAAGAAGTTTGGGTTGAAGATCAATGGAAAGCTCGCCAATTTCATCCAAGAAAATGGTGCCCGTGGTGGCCATTTCAAAAGCCCCTTTGCGGTCTTTAATGGCCCCTGTAAAGGAGCCCTTCATATGGCCAAAAAGTTCGGATTCAATCAGGTTGGAAGCCACGGCTGAGCAGTCAAAGACAATAAAAGGTTTGTCTTTGCGCAAAGAATTGTTGTGAATGGCGCGGGCGACAAGCTCTTTGCCCGTCCCGGTTTCCCCTTCAATAATAACGGTGGCCAGCGTGGGAGAAATGCGTTCCAAAATACCGAAGATCTGGCGCATTTTTTTGCTTTTGCCCACCATCTCTCCAAAAAAACTGTTTTTGGAGGGTTCCATCTGCACTTTTTCTTCAAAAGCCTGGTATTCAAGCTTGGTGTTTCCCACCGTGATGACATCTCCCGGGGACAAAAAAGCTTCTTTTACGCGAATGCCATTGATGAAGGTGCCATTGGTTGAATTAAGGTCGCGCAGCAAATAACTGTCGGCTGTGGCTTCAATTTCAAGATGGGCGCGGGAAACCGTCTGGTCAGTAATCATGATGTCGTTGTCATTTTTTTTGCCGATGCGGGTGATTTTTTTGCGGCCAAGATCAAATTTTTGGCTCTTGATGGGGCCATCAATAATAACCAAAACACACTTGCGTAGTGAAATAAGATCGCGTTGTTCGTCTGAGGGCAATAATTCGGTTGTCGATCCAAAATCCTTTTCCTGATCGCTCATGTTACTCCTTTTCGAGGGGGGCATTAATTTCCAAACGATTTTGCCCCATTTGGAAGGTTTTTGTCCACGATTTATATCCCGGCAAAGAAAGAGTGACGGTGTTTTGGGAGCCTGCCTTGATGTTTGAAACAAAAATGGGGGTGATGCCCATCTTACTGCCGTTAAATAATACAGAGGCCCCGCGTGGACGGGAATCAACACGAACGCCATAGATTTTGGTTTTGGTTTCTTTGGGTGTGGGAGTTGTCGTTTCTTTAGATGAGGTACTTTTTTTTGTTTGTTTGGGCTGGGGAGGAGTTGATTTTTCTACGACCGGTTTGGGTTTCTCAATGGGTTTTAAAGCCAGGGTCAGGTTGACGGGATTTGAGTTTTCCAGGGGAACATTTTTTACCACTTCTTCAAAACCTTCTTTTTGGAGTTTTATTTCATAATTCTGGGGAATTTTGAGTTTTTCAATTTTTTGTGGAGTGGCCCAGCCCATCAACATGCCATTCAGAATAATATTGGCTCCCGGTGGGTTGGAACGAATGACAACAGTTCCAAGGGGGATGGCTTCCAATTTCAAGTTGACGGCAACCGGATCTTTTCCCGTAACTGAAACAATTTTTTCTGCAGAAATAAAATTCTCTTTTTCCAGCCTCACCGTGTAATCCTGAAACGACAACCCCGTTAAGGTGGCCGGTGTTGTTTCGGATCGTGCCCAGTCATTCAAAAAAATGCTGGCTCCTTGGGGGGTAGAGTCAATTTGCAGGCTGCCTGTTGAGATGATTTCTTTCAGGGAAGCCTCAATCTTAAGTGTGGATGAATTGTCAAAACGAATGGTTTGTTGCCAAGGCTCAAAATTATCCCGAATAAGTTTGACGACGTGCTCTTTTTTTGGATCGAGTTTTGCGATTTTAAACGGAGTAACCTCATCGGTATTCTGGCCATCCACAAAAATACTGGCTCCGGAGGGTGTGGAGGAAACTTCAATTTCAGCTTCTTGAAATTTGGGGGCGTTTTTTGGAATGGGAGAGGGTATTTTATTTGAAGTTTTATGAACAAGCCAGAAAGTAAGGCCCAAAACGGAAAGTAAAATGGCAAGGAATAACAAGGGGAGTTTTTTCCTTTTTGAAGCCGAAGGAAGAGTTGGGAGTGGTTCTTCTTTTTCGTTGTTGGTTATCTCTTGGTGAACAAGCATATCCGGGTGAATGGCATCTTCGGGCTTTGTTGTGTCCACCAGGATATCGGTTGAATGGCTTATGGAATCTTGCCGTTGGACAATGGCTTTTTGCGCCGCCTGTTCCATCAAGACCGATTTTGTATGGCTGTCGATGGTGGCCTGGTTTTCGTGGGCTTTGCGGCTTTTTAGTTCGGAGGCAAACCATTTTTTGATAAACAGGGCCAGTTGCTTGGGGGAAAAATCGTTGTATTTTGTGTATAAAAGTTTTGTTAAGGCCACCTGAAAATCGGCCGCTGTTTCAAAACGGTCCTTGGGAAGATAGGCCAGGGCTTTTGCAAGAATGGGAGCCACTTCGGCAGATATTTTGCCGGCAAAGATTTCCGGAGTGATGTTGGTTTCACGGATTTTTTTCAAGACCTCAAACTGGGTTTCACCGCTAAAACACCTTTCACCGGTAATCAATTCGTAAAGGAGCAGCCCCGCAGAAAAAATATCGGTTCGGCCATCCACAGGTTTCCCAATGGCCTGCTCGGGCGACATATAGGTGACCTTGCCTTTTAAAATTCCTGAGGAAGTGTGCGAAATGTTCATGGCCGCCTTGGCAATACCAAAATCAACAATTTTGCTTTCTCCTTCAAATGAAATGAGAATGTTTTGGGGCGATATGTCGCGGTGAACAATTTCCAGGGGCTTGCCAAATTCATCACGTTTACTGTGGGCATAATCAAGCCCCTTGCAAACCTCCGAAATAATATAAAGACAAAGGGGGAGCGGAATTTTTTCGTTTAATTCCTTGGCGCGATTACTCACTTCACGCAGGTTGACGCCGTCGATGTATTCCATCGAAATGTAGTAGTCGTCACCTATTTTCCCCAAATCATAAATCTGGACAATATTGGTGTGGGAAAGACGCACCACCAGTTTGGCTTCATCAGTCAGCATTGAAATGAATTCCTTGTCTGCCGAGTAATGATGAAGGATTTTTTTGATGGCGAGGGTTTTTTCAAAACCATCAACCCCAAAGGTTTTGGCCTTGTATATTTCGGCCATGCCGCCAATGGCAAGCCGGTCGATAAGAAAAAATTTTCCGAAGGGTTTTGGTTCAAAAGCGGTCATAAATTTTTTTCAGGTTAAAAGATGAGAATAAGCCCCCACACAAATAACACAAAAACAACAAGTGCAATGGCATAGATGGTCAGAATATCTTTTTTGATGCGGTGTGTTTTGGTATTGAGAATATTCAGGGTTTGCAGAATATTTCCTGTTTGTTTTGCAGGATGAATTCCTGTTGTTGATCCCTCATTATTCCGGGAAGCCGGAGGGGCTGATTTTTTTTCTTCGGTTCTTAATTGTTCTTCCTCTTTAAGAAAACTTTGGGGATCGCGTGGCACGGTAATGCGCAAAACATTGTCCTTGGTGAGGGTTTCTAAAGGAATGATGTCGTCGGTTTTTAAGGTTTTGAGGGTCAGCGCCACCTGGCGTGAAATGGCCAAAAAGGCAGGGTTCATCAAACCGCCCCCTTTGAGAATGATGTTGACACGCAGCAGGGAGGGGTCTGTCTTCAGGTTCATTTTTTTGAAAATGATTTTCTCGATTTCATCCTTGGTGAGTTGGACGTTTTTGTTCCACAGCTGGGTTTTGTCAAACAAAAGTTGCCAGTCTGTTTTTTCCTGGAATGACTGAAAGGCGTCCTTGCCGTTGTCTTCCTTTTGTTCGCGGTCTTTGTGGGTTTCAGCGGTATCCCGGACTTGCCAATATTCAAAGCGCTCTGTTTTTTCGATTCGGTCAACCATAAATGAAGTAGAGTATGGTTATAAATGCTTGAGAGAATGAATTCAACATCTCGTTTAACGGTTTTTAAGCCGTAACCCCGTATCGATTAAGGTGCCTGAAACAAGTGTTTCCAGAAAAATAAGGAGTATCATGACCAAAACAGGGGTGAAATCGATGCCCGATTTCCACAAAAACGAGGGAACAAAGCGGCGAACCTTGTTTAAGACGGGCCAGGTGAGGTTGTAAATGATTTGGACCAGCGTATTGGAAGGATCGGGTTTGATCCACGACAACACAACCGAGCATGCCAGTATGAAAGTGTAGAGATTGGCAACGATGCTGACGACGCGCCCCAAGGCAATAAGAAGATTTCCGAGGATGAACATATTTTGTAGGGGCGCTGCTTGCTGCGCCCATGATTGGCCGAAATAGGGCGCAGCAAGCGAGCGCCCCTACATGATTTGTTTCAATTCCTTCGCCCTTTGTGTTGCAGCCTTGACACAGTCAATAACCGTTTGCCGAAAATTTTGGGTTTCCAAAATTTTCAACCCCGCTTCGGTGGTGCCCCCTTTGGAGGCTACTTTGGCCATAAGCTCTGAAGGGGTATCTTTACTTTGTAGCATCAGCTTGGCGGCTCCCATCAGGGTTTGAAGGGCTAGTTTTTTGGCTGTGGGTTCATCAAGCCCGCATTCTGCAGCGCCTGTTATGAGAGCCTCGGCAAAGGCATAAACATAGGCCGGACCGCTGCCTGAAAGGCCGGTGACACTATCGAGATCGTCTTCATTTTTCATTTCAACCGCAATTCCGACCGACTCAAAAATTTTCTGAACCCGTTTTTTGTCCTTGGGGTTACAGTTTTTATTGGCATAAAACCCCGCTGCTCCCGTTCCCACTAAGGCAGGCGTGTTGGGCATGACACGGACAAGACGGATTTGTTTTCCTGCCATCAAAGAAATTGTATCAGTGCTCAAGCCGGCGGCAATTGAAACAAGGAGATGTTTGGAATTGATCGTAGCTTGAATGGTTCTTAAAGCCTCGGCCATGTTTTGTGGTTTGACAGAAAGGACAAGGGTCCCGCTTTTTAAGGCAAGTTCTGTAGCTGTGTTACAAGTTTGAATTCGGTATTTTTTTTGAATTTTTTTTAGTTTGGTCGTATCAAGATCGAACCCAAAAATCTCTTTGGGCTTGAGTGTTTTACTTTTGATAAGGCCCGCGATAAGGGCCTCGGCCATGTTGCCTGTTCCAAGGAAGCCGGTTTTCATCCAAGCGATATACTCAAAAATCTCCCCAAGTCCAAGCGCCAATTTTTTGGTAAAATTCTCATTTTGAAAGTGATCACGATGAATAAATTGGAAAAACAAGAGAAAAAGATAAATAAATACAATTAGTTATAACCGATAACTTTGGTCCGTTTATTGCTCTGTTCCCTTAAGGTTACACAAATCAATCAGGTGACTCTTTATTTAGAGTCTTTGAAATGGTTGCTAGTTAGAAGCTCTAACGGGGATAAATTTTTATGAAACATTATTTTATATTCACTCTTTTATTTTTAGTTGCTTGTAGCAGTGGAGGAGGTTTGGGGGCGGGTGGGCCATCGGTACCTGCGGGCATCGGATTTAGTGTCAGTGCCACTCAAGCCATAGGACCTCAGGGAGGGACGATGACGGGCCCTGTGGGTTCTGATATTGAAGGTTTGGTTTTAGAAATCCCGGCAGGAGCTGTGGATGCGGAGACCCCCATTCAAGTGGGGGTTTATGATAAGACAAAGCAACCTCAAAATCCCGAAAGCTCAGAATTGGGAGGGAAGTTTTTTTATTTTGGTCCCAGTGGCACAAAGTTTAAAAAACCCATCACAGTGACCATGCCCTATTCTCCCAAAAGCAAACAAACAGCCGCTTTAAAAGAGGCCTTGGAAGGGGCCAATCCTGATTTTGGAAAGCAACTGGCTTTTCTTATTTATGACGAAGCCAATCAACATTGGGAAAGTGTCCCGTGCGACCCAGACCCCGTGATGATTACTTGCAAGGGCGTCATGGATCATTTCTCAGGCGGTGGTGTGGGGGCGGCCCATGTCACAGCCAGTTTAAGGGGGATCAATCGTTGTGCCGACCCCGTGGTGATTGATGATGATCTTTTCATCACCACCGAATGCGACAGGGTGGTTTTGGATGGCGGTGTGGGGATTGTGGGGAATAATCCTCCAGAAATTACCCAATATAGCTTTCAGAAATTGGCAGGGTTTGATGCGAATGCAAATCGTTACGAAGTGGTTAGCCGATCACCCAACCCCACGCTTAGTTTCAATGTAACCATTGATAACCAAGACCAGGTTGAGGGCATTTACACCATGGTGGCCGAGAATGCCCAAGGATTGCCCGTGGCAAGAAGTAATCCTGTTTTTGTTTCTGTGGACATCATTCCGGGATGTGAAAACGACAATGGTGCGGTGGTTTTCCCGGATGACAATCTTAAAAGGGCTGTACTTGGCGCTTTGGGGCTTCCCCTTATAGCGAATCCGACCGTGGCTCAAATGAGAAACCTGATCAACTTGAATGCCGACAGAAGGGCCATTGGAAATTTGAAAGGGCTTGAATGTGCCATTCACATGCAGAATTTGGTGCTCACCAATAATTTCATTTCAGACATCACTCCGCTCGGGCATCTTAGACGTTTGCGCACTTTAAGCCTTTCCAACAACAATATTGTGGATGTGGGGCCCTTGGTGGGTCTGGATGTGTTGACATTCTTGACTTTGGATCACAACTCTTTGGCCAACATCAACAGTTTGCCACGCACGGTGGGAGGATACGCCGCTTTGGCCTTGAATGATAATCGCATTACGGACCTTCGTCGTTTGGGAGGGCTTACTTTTAAAGGGTTGGCCTTTATTGGACTCCAGCACAACCCGATGGATTTAAGCATTCATTCAGCCAATAGACAGATCATTGATCGACTGGTGACCGAAGGACATGTGGTCGAGTGGGATGAACTGTCTCTCGACTTTGTGGCCGAAGGGGATAAAAGGGAAGTTAGGGTAGACTCGCCCCCTAAGACCATTAATTTTGAAGCTCGTGTGGCCAAAAACGATCGGGACAATACCTTAACCCTCGATCATGTGGATTTTTTCTATGGCCAGGTGCGCCAGCCAGCCAGAAATCTTTTTCAAACGGTTCAAGACGGGAATGAGGGACGATATACGGCAAGCAGGGAATTTGCGGATCCTGGAAAGTTTGGTGTTTCAGCCATGGTAACTTCCAATTATGGCTCGTATGCCCGCATCCATGTGAGCCGCCAGGTGGATGTGTTTGTCCAGGAATGCAAGGATGAATTGAGCGATTTAATGATTGGCCATTGGTGTTCGATAAATGAGGACGGTCCCATTGTTGGCGAAATTCTACCTGTATGTTCTGATTTCTCAACCCAGTTTATTGTAAACCGTGTTGATGCCACCACCCTTGGTGGGAATGTGGCGGTTCTGGTGTGCGAGAACCAGCAGCCCGAGCATGCCATCACCTGTGTTGAGGATGATGAGGAAGAAAACGAGGTGGTGGTGCATTTTAGGGATTGTCTTGGTTTGTGGATCGGATTTCATGGAGAACCTTCCAAACCGTTGACATTGCATTTCACCAAAGACGGGAGAAACAGGTTGGTGAATGGCTATATGTCCGAGTCAGGTTGGGGAATTTATTATGACAACGATAACAAAGGGCTGATCATGGAGCGCAGAAATTAATGCCGTGGCCTGGGGCTAACGGTGATTTTTGTATGTTTGTAGCACCCATTCAAAAAATGGGGCCTGCTTGTGGGCCTTTTTAAAATCAATTAATGACTTTGGCATGAGTTCATCCACCGGCCAGGGGAAGGCATGTTCCTTGGGAGTACACAGCGGGGCCAAAAGGGATGCAGCGGTAATATCGGCACGACTTAATTTATTTCCCACCAAAAAATCATTTTTTGAAACCAGTCCGTTTAATTTTTCCAAAGCCTTTGTTAATTTTATTTCTGATCTTTTCGCCGATTCGGCATTGATCCGCATGGATTTTTTCATGAGGGTTTTCACCAAGGGGAAAATGATGGCGTAAAGATAAACGCCATAAGCAGGGCCATCCTGTGTCAGCAGGCGTGTCACCAGTTTCCTGTTTTCCAGGACAAAAAAGTAAAAAAAACGTCTTAGATGAACGCCAATAGCCTCATCAAAAAATTCTTCCAATTCCAGGGCCTCTTTTTTTTCGCTGGGAGTTGAAGGGTTCAAGGGTTTGGATGGGAATTTTTCATCAAGATAGTCGATGATGTTGGTGGAGTCTTGGATGATTTTCCCTTGGTGACTTAAAATGGGAACAGAACTCTGTTTGGCCAGTTTTTTGGTTGTGAATAAATGGGGCCCGGGGATCAAGTTGATCAGTTGATAGGGAACGCCCTTGATGTCCAAAGCCCACCGGGCCTTTTCGCAATAATGCGAGAGGGCAAATTGATACAAAAGAGTGGGATTATTCTTGTTCATATTTCTGTAAGCGGCCTATTGGGGCAAACCCTTTTCACATTTTTTGCATTGTAATTTGAGTAAAGCATCCAGCGAAAAACAGCCTGGTCCAAAGGCCAGCACCAGAAGGCTTGCGTATAAAAATAAAAAGGGGGCGGCAGCAAAGAAGGGTTCCTGATTTGAAAAAATTTGGAGGACGGCCTCGCGGTCGGCTGTGAGGTAGGCCACAATCATGTTTACAGTCAAAGGGAGGGCGATGATTCGAGCCGCTAACCCCACAAGAAGAAGGGCGCCGCCGACAAATTCCAAGCCGCCGACGAAATAAGCGTTTAACTCTGGAAGGGGAATTTTTAGTTCAATAAAAAATTCGGTCACTTTTTCGATGTTATGTAATTTTCCCCAACCAGTGATTAAAAACTGCCATCCCCAATAAAGGCGAACAATGAATAAGAGCGGGTGTTGAAACAAGCTCGTTATTTTTATAAAGCTTTCATGATATTTTTTTATTTTTTCTTTCATAAAATAATCATTCCACTAAAAGTGAAATGCTTTCTTGTTTAAGGTTTGTGGGTCATCTTTCTCCAAATAACGCGGTTCCTATTCTGACCATGGTGGCTCCTTCTTCAATGGCCATCTCAAAATCGTGGGACATGCCCATGGAAAGTTCCGTAAGAGGTTCTTTATAAACTTGGGAAGCATTCATCAGATTTCTCAGCTCTCTTAAAAACTGGAAAAAAGGACGTACTTCTTCCGGATTTTCAAACAGAGCCGGCAGTGTCATCAAACCTGTAATTTTGACATAAGCCAGGTTGCTTATTTCGGTAAGCAACTTGGAAAGTTCTTCATGATGGATGCCTGATTTTGTGTCTTCACTCGACAGATTTACCTGCAAAAGACATTTTTGGATTTTCCCCGCTTTTTTAGCTAATTTTTCAATTTCGTAGGCTAGTTGATAAGAATCCAGGGAATGGATCGTATCCACTTTGCCGACGATTTCCCTGGCTTTGCGCCGCTGTAAATGTCCGATGAAATGCCATTCGAGTTTTAAATCTTTCAGAATTTCTTGTTTGTCCAAAAGTTCTTGAGTGTAATTTTCCCCAAAAGAAATCTGTCCTTCAAGATGAGCTTGATAAATAGCCTCCGCGGGTTTTGTTTTTGAAACTGCAATAATGTTTATTTCACTAGGATGACGCCCCGATTTTTTGCAGGCCGCTTGAATGCGATTTTGTATAAGTGCCTTTCGTTCACGAAACGAATCACTCATTTTGAATGGCCTTTAACGTAAGAGTGCGATTGACTTCTTGAAGAAGGATGTCGGTTCCATTCCTTTTGGTGGCAAAATCTCCGTTAATAACAGAGCAGTCATTGGCATTGCTGATGACAAGATGGGAGGTTTGGCTGTTGATTTTCCATTTGGCGGTACAGATATGAACAAGGCTGTGGTTGCTGAAGTCGGGCATGAAAATAAGGGTATGATCCTTATTAAAATAAAGGGTGGCCCTGTCTCCATCGGGCAGATCAATTTTGTACTGACTTAAAGATTCTTCCGAGACTTCTTGGGCATGGGTAAAAAAGGGAAAACAGGTAAACAAAAACAAGAAAAGAATGGTTTTTTTCATAGGGCTTTGTTTTTACCAGAATCATGAATATTTTGCAAAGATTGTCTTGGTAAATCATTCGTTTTTTTAACCAAATTTTATGTTGCTTTAACCCGGAAAGAACCCTTACAGTGTAGGCCCAAAAGGAGGTTTCTATGAGTGCATTGGCATCAAAAGCGTGTGTTCCCTGTCAGGGAGGGGTTCCGCCCCTTACAGGAGGGGAAATCCGCTCCTTACAAAGGCAACTGGGCGGAGCCTGGAAAGTGGTTGACGACCATCACCTGGAAAAGGAATTCAAGTTTTCCGATTTTAAAACGGCCCTCCAATTTACAAACAAGATCGGAAATCTGGCTGAAGCTGAAGGGCATCATCCCGATATCGCCCTTTCATGGGGCAAGGTAGGCATTACCTTATGGACGCATACCATTAATGGTCTTTGCGAGAGCGATTTTATTCTGGCTGCCAAAATAGATAAATTAGCTTCTTAATCTATGCTTGCTTTTCTGAAGCACAATCTTGATTACCTGACTTTCTGTGCCATTTCCCTTTTGATTTTTCTTGTCCTTAATCTTTTTGCGAAGCGGAGCGAACCCGAGAAATTTTTCCCCATAGGAGTTTTCATTTCCGTGTTTTTATTTTTGTTTCTTGGTTTTTTTCTCGTTGTCTGGGCTGAAAATTTTGCCAAGGCCAATTTCCAGGAATTGATCCAGGGTTTTGCCCCGACTTATGCCCGTGAACTTGAACGGGCGGGCCACAGCAAAATCACCATCGATACTCCCCCGGATGATCCCTTGTATCTTAAACTGATTAATACCCAGTTGCGCTGGCTTAAGGCCAATCGCATTGTGGATGACGTCTACACCATGAAACTTCATGAAGAGAAGGTTGTCTTGTGGGTTGATTCGGAAACCGATTACAACAGGGATGGGAAGTATGAGGGGTTGCGTGAATCCCGAACCATCATGGGTGAGGAGTATCGCATGGAGTATGGTATTGGGCAGGCTTTTAACGGGGTTCCCTTTTTTGAAAGTCAACCCATGTCCGATCGCTGGGGGATATGGGTCAGCGCTTTTGAACCCATGTATGATGAACAAGGAAAAGTCGAGGCGATTTTGGGGGTTGATTTTGATGCAGCCCGTTTTGAAAGAGTTGTTTTTTGGCGACGGCTTTTGGCGATTGCCTTTTTGTCTTTGCCACTGGCGATTTTTGCCACTTCGATCAATGTTATTTTCCATCTGAAGTATCAGGTTCAAAAAAGAAAAAATGCCGAGAAAGAAATCAAGCGGAGTTATGACTTGCTTGAAGCAAGGGTCAAGGAACGCACTGTTGATTTGGCCAATGCCGTGGAAGTTTTAAACCTGCAGATGGAAGAAAGAAGGAAAGCCGAAGAAAATCTTAAAATCTCCCTTAAGGAGAAAGAATCCCTGCTTCGTGAAATCCACCACCGGGTCAAAAATAATCTGCAGGTCATTTCGAGCCTGCTTAATTTGCAATCGGATTCGTTAACAGAATCAAAAGCCAGTCTGGCCCTTCAAAACAGCCGTGACCGCGTGCGGTCGATGGCTTTGTTACATCAGCAGCTTTATCAGGCCAAGGATTTAGCGCATATCGATTTTGGAGAATACTTAAAGGAACTGATTGGCTCCCTTTTTTCAAGTTATCAGCTTGATAGTTCAAAAATAGGGGTTGCTTACAAAGTAGACAAAATTTTTATCGACATCGCCCTGGCTGTTCCATGCGCCCTTATTGTCAATGAGTTGGTCACCAATATTTTAAAACATGCCTTCAATGAGAAAGAAAAGGGGAATGTCATTATCCAAATGCATGAGATTTCCCCCAAGAATTTTACGCTCACCATTTTAGATGATGGAATCGGCTTCCCTTCTGATTACGACCCCTCTTTGAGTAAAACACTGGGATTAAAACTTGTGATGGCCTTGACAGAGCAGATGGGGGGGCAATTCAAAATTATTCCTCAACAAAAAGGAACTTGTTTCGAAATAAAATTCAAAGGGTGACAAAAAGAAGTTAACAGTCTGTTCGCGGACCGTATGAGGGACAACTCATGCTTGTCCTTATCTATAGTAAGGGCAATTCATGAATTGCCCTTACGTTTTTTTTGCGCTTGTCTTAAGCCACAATTTAATCACCAAAAACAAAAGCCCGATATTGGCCAAAAAAGAAACAGCCAACAATCCGTATAAAATCCACAGTGGTTTTTCAGGAGCGCTTTCTGTCGTCTGTTTTTTGGGCACATTTTTTTCCGGCTCTGTTTTTTGTTTCGGGCTTTGGGTGATGGGAATTTCTTTTTTTGGTGTTGTCTGCTGGGCGGCTACGGGGCTGACGGTCTCTTTGGTGATGGAGAAAGAGTAGGGCGACGGATATTGAAAAGCGTTTCCACTTATTTCCAGAGTGATGGTCCCGTCTTCAGGAACAGAAATGGAGGAGACTTTTAAAATAGCGCCTTCATTGTTGGCCGACTTGCGAAGAAGCTGAACCCGATTTGTGTCGAAGATTTCAAGGGAAGGCCTGTAGTTCATTGTTTGGGGAGTAATAGTAATGGTATAGGCTTCACCTGCCTTGGCGTTAAATTTGTAACAGTCTTTTTCATAATCAAACAGGATGAAGTTTTGGGGATATTCGCCCGGAGCTTGGATGGGAAGGGCCGTCATGAGGTCTTCCCCGGCATCAGTTTGGCTTCCGCCATCAAAGTGGTCGCTTACCTCGATTTTAAACGGGGAGTCTTTGTGCATGTTGTCGTAGCTGCTCCCGATGAGAATGTACATGGTTTGGTCTTTTGTGGGGGCGTACGATCTTTCTTCCTTGGCGTGTTTGCCCCCAATGATATTGGTGGAGGTTATTTCCTTGTATTCCCCATCCACCAAGCGAAAGCCGGCATAGGGCGATTCGTTTTCACGCCCTTGGGTGCCTCCCTCAAAGTGAACCCCTTTTTCCTGGGTGGTCACTGTGACTTTGACGTTTTGTCCCCTTTTGACCGGCAACGAAAAATAATCGTACTCATTTTGTTTTTGATGATGGTCCAACCGGTATTCAATGCCCGGTTGGATGGGGGCTGCATCCTGATACTGGCTGCCACCGCGTATTTCCTGACCGCGGGCTATTTCACGAGGTTTTTCAATGAAGGTGGCCTTTTGAGTGATGGTCTGGAGATTTTGTGTCAGGGAACCGGCATCGCTGGCATCAAAATAAGAGCCCCCCGTGGCGCCGGAGATGGCCTGCAATTGGTGCCGCGTGGTTTCATCCACCCTAAAACCGATGGTGTGGATGGTGACCTTAAACCCCTGGGCCAGCAAATTCTTGGCTTCAGCCACGGGGTCGCCGCCACAGGTTTCTTCACCGTCACTGACCAGCACAATCACATTTTGGGATTCCTTGCCCCTAAAATCGCCGGCCGCCGCTTTTAATGAAAAGGCAATGGGCGTGTATCCCTTGGGTTGAATGGTGTCAATGGCGGCACTTATTTTTGAGGTGTTGCCCGTTTCAAAGGGGACGAGCAGTTCGGTGTCTTGGCAGCTGGCTTCCTTATTATTTTTGTCAATGCGGTGGGCATACACGCGAAGGGCTACGGGGGTCGTTGGTGGAATGGAGGCCAATGTTTCCTTCAATGATTTTTTGGCGATTTCCATTTGGGACACGCCGCCTACTAGGGCTTCCATGCTGCCTGAAGCATCCAGCAAGAATAAAATGCTGACCGGGGCTGAAGGGCTGACCGTCGTTGCAGCGGGAAGTGTGGCGTTGATGTTTGCAGGTGTGGTTATCGGTTCCTGGGCTTTAAGATTGAAAGAAAATAAAAAGACAAAAAAAACAAAAAGAATCTGTTTCATGGTTTCCCCCTTTGTTTGAGGGCGTTTTATACTCCTTCTTAAAAATGAGAACAAGGTGTTTTGGTTTTCACGTTTTCATCCCGTAGGGGCGCTGCTTGCTGCGCCCTTCTCTGCGTATGGGGCGCTAGCCAAGCAAGCGCCCCTACGTTGGGAGCGACGCGTCAAAAATAATGTTATTTTTCAAGTAGTTTGTCCTTGATTATTTGTAGGGGCGTATGGCAATACGCCCGTTATCTCGTTCCCACGCTCTGCGTGGGAACGAAAGGGTGAAAGGAAAGGAATGGTTCTAGGGAGAACGCAGGAGCGTTGGAATTGCGTTCCCACGCGGAGCGTGGGAACGAGAGAACGAGAGAAAAACCGTTTTCACACATGGTGTGAAAACAAAAATGAAAGGAACGTGTAATGAAGATATTACGATTTATAGTGGGGGTGTTTTTTATCATCACCGTGGCTTGTGGAGGGGAAGGTGGCAGTGAAAGCCAGGCCGATCCGGTTGATCCCAATGCCGGCATTGATGTTGATCCGCTGGCGGGTGTGGATACAAGCCTGGGGTGCGGTGATGCGGAAGATGTGCGGGAGGAAACGGCCGTCGTTTATGACAATGAATGCCCTTTTACCCTGAACCCGGGCTTTGAAGTGTCGCAACAGGATTGTCGTGTTGAGTTTAAAAAAGCAAACATTACCGATGCCAGTGTAAACGGCGCCATTGATAAGGACGAAAATTATCATTTCCAGATTGTGCAACATATTAATCAAACATTGTATGATTGTGTGAGCCAGTTGGTAAGTGGTGATTCCCAGGATGCGGTTCGTGACTACCAGTTTAATTGCCA
The DNA here is from genome assembly GCA_001797365.1 of Deltaproteobacteria bacterium GWA2_45_12. Taxonomy (NCBI): domain Bacteria; class Deltaproteobacteria; species Deltaproteobacteria bacterium GWA2_45_12. The sequence goes on along the minus strand of MGPH01000013.1, from coordinate 183 downwards.
GGCTGCTGATGACACTTGTTCTTTGGGAATGCAGTTTATTGATGGCAATGCCAGTTTGCCCAATGTGATTGCCAGAGTGAACGCCGGTAACGGTTGCGGCAATTATAGTGGGAATGCTTTTCGCTTTATTTCAAAGACCCAAAACACCTGCAATTTCGAATTGAACGGTTCCTTTGTGGGCCA
>MGPH01000012.1 GCA_001797365.1 Deltaproteobacteria bacterium GWA2_45_12 | reverse complement strand
GCCATCAGTCTGCCACATCTATTTTTGCATCCTCATTTTCCATCGATTTGGAATCGCGCTGCCTGAAACTTGTCACTCGCCAAGCAGCGCAATCGAGACATAGCCGTCCATCAGGTGAATCACCTTGAATATCCGTTCCTCGGCCTTAGGCGACGCTGGGGTTTTATGAAAAGGCGGTCGGTGAGGGCTGCCGCAATGTCCGCTTCCAACTTTTTCGAATCATCACTTCCGTCCGAGGTTGTGTGAAAACTCTCGCATCCTGTAATCGCCCAAGATACATTGTGCGTTATACCGTTATAAATGCATTCTCAACATGTCGAGCTCTCAGCTAGCATAGCGATAAGGTCAATTGATCCCTTCAAGGGCGGCCTTTGCCAGTACGTCAATCAGTATGATCGATTGTTTCTCAGATGGGGTTTTGGCGGGTATCTGTGATGCAACCTGAAGAATCCCTGTTTCCATTGGCGAGAAAATATTTTTCTTATTGCCATCGACCATGATTTGTTGCCATTTCGCGGCAGGAATGCCCATTACTTTTTTCTGCGCTTCAATTCCGTTATCAATTTTCTGAACTTTGGCCGCTGACTTTACCTCTTCGACAATATTTTCTTTATCAACGAGGCCGTTTAAAAACGGCTTGGGAAGCAAAGACTTTAATTCGCCGGTCTTCAGTTGAAGGCGATCCCAGCATGCTTCCTTCTTGCACCACTCCGAAATATTTGAAATTCCGGCTATTGGGGTCATGATGCCGTCAAACACGACCTTGGCGGTTATTTCAATTGCGTCCCTCATCACGTCCGTAATGTCCTGTATTTCCCACACCTTCATGAAATCGAATGATTTGCCCATATCAGCGCATAGCTTGGAAAGCAGAGCCAGGGTATAAGCCACAATGTTTGCTCTGTAGCCACCGCTGTACCATGACTGCGTGGACACAATTCTTTCCGTTTTTTTGAACAGGATCGCCCTCGCGATAGCTCGCTTGTAATAGAGTTCATTGAAATTATCGGGATTCTTTGCCCACTCCTGCCCAATCCTTTTTGCGTACTGTGCAAAGTTTTTCTGCGCCCCAAGATTTACATAGGTCGGCTTGTCTTCCCATACATTCTCAAATTTCGCCAAGTCAGTCTTGGCGAACATCTGGGATGATGGAAATTCGGCAAGAAATTTCTTTTTCTCAGCTTTTGAAATTTTCGCCTGTGCATCGGAATATTGCCCCCTGGCGCGTTCGTAAAACCATTTGCTTTCGCGCAATGCGCTTTGCTGAGGTGGTGCCCAGAGGCGTCGAGAAAATTCCTCCATCCTTATATGGAAGGGGTGGTTGGAGAAAAAATCCGCCGCATTAACTTTGTTTTGCGTATTGGCATATTCAGAGATTCTTGGAATGACCTCTTCACCTTTTTCACTATCCACCACGGAGAGCTTCATCTGCACGAATATTTTTTCGAGAGGGGCTTTATCCTTCCTGCTTGTATGAAACAGCGACGCCGTGGTCTGCCCACCATTTACAATCTGGAGGTCTTTAATTTCTCTGATATAGATCCCATCCGCCTTGGGTTCGGCAATCACCTCACGGGCTGTAGCCGTAATTCCATTGTTGTAGGCAAAGAACATTTCAGGATCATTGATAATAGTGGAACGCATCCCCTTATTGACCTTGCCCCGCGCCTGCAGAAAGCAGCGGACATTCTGTTCCAATAGTCTGTCGCCATATTTGCCATATAGATCGCCTAGAATCGTTGCAGGCATGACCATCAAGTAGGATTCATAGTCAGCAGATTTGATGTGTGCAGGCAGGCATGGAATGCCTTCTCCGAACATGGACTCAAAATCAATAACTACCTCCTCCTTGGCGCCACGGGAAGTCTTGATCCGGTGGAGGCGCGCAATGTCCCAGATGTTGTAAGTAAAAGTCCACCCCTGGTAGAGCTTGTCCTCGATAGCCTGCACCTTTTCGCTGAGAAGACGTTCCGAGAGCAGATAGAAATTCACCTTGGCAAAAGTGGTTGCACGGCCAGATATATCTCTCGCCAGACCATACCCGAGAGATGTTTCTTCAAGTTCGCTGTAGAGTCCCTTTAAAGCGCAGGCGGTAAAAAAATTCTCGATGCGTTTAAACAGCGCATTCACATCACTGCGCGTCAGTGATTCAAGCACCTCTCTATTGGCAAAATCCACGATAAAAAGGTCAATTGAAATTCCGTCATCATTAAGCCAGTACCCATCCACACGCATGCCACGTGGGGCTTTGTAATGGCATGGCTCAAAACCCTCAATAGCTCCGGATTCCTCCAGCTCCCTTGTCGCGCTGAGAGCAAATTCCGCTTCCAGAAAATCCTCCCTGGTCTCCGCACTTGAAAGCAAATCCTGCCTGAAATCGTGGAAGAATTCTTCTATGTCCATGCTCATTGCGGCCTCTCTGGTATAGATGAATCACAGATATATTCAGCGATACTACTAAAGCCGAGGTCATAAGCGACATTGCTGATTCCGATTGGCAGTGATTCAGGAGTGATGCGAGGAAATCCTTCTCTGACATGGTACGTTCTGCTCTGCATGACAGAGAAGCACGGGTAATCGTATTCTGGAATGTCAATATAACCAATCTCGGAAAGCCGTTCATCAAAGGCCTGCACAAGATCGTGCGATTGGATTTTATCTTTAAGCTCTCTGATGAGAGTATTCAGAGAGGCGCCTCTATTACAGTCTGCATCCTGCGCCAGGAATATCACCCTTAAATGCAGCGTGCTGAGATGAGTGGTAAGTTGCAATTCTGAGGATATACGAACGGAATCAGCGGATGAGCCACTGATGGATTTTATCTCTATGGCAGCTTGGTCAAATATGAAATCATGTGGGGCTCCCAGCGGCCCCTGCCATCCTTCAACGGCAGCCTGCATACTTACACGACCGGCATCAATGCATTCTTCAAGAAATTTCAACTCCCCGAACAAACCTTGAATTTCCTGCGGCGATAGCAGGCCACGGTTCGACTTGCTGAGGAGTGCTCGCCAACGATCAAGTCGTGAATAAACGAGCGAAAGAGCAGCCTCTGCATTTGTGATTGTGCGCGTTTTCTCGATCAGGTCATTACAAAGCGTATGAAAAATGTCGGCATTCTCTTTACTCTGTAGTGCCAGCTGAAAATAGGCCTCGCCAGTGGAGTCAATTTTACAAATGTCAGATTTTATGCCGGTGAGCTCTATATTCCGCGCCCGCAAGTCATGCACATCTATCATTGGTAGTTTTAAGACGAGAAGTAATCGCCCCGCAGAATCCTTTCCCCATGAAAAATCGTGAGGGTGAGTGGCATCAATCCGCAGAAGATTAATATCACTGGCAGGTGATTTGATGTTGTTCCATGGGAGGCTGCTATAAATCATAATCATCCTCGTCATCAGGATTATCAAAACTCTCCTGCTGCATCTGATTCAGCCAGACCTTGTTCACTACATAATCAACGGTAGTGGTGAAATCTCCGCCAGGGAAGGCGATGCCGATTGCAGGAACCTGATCCATAAGCAGCATGGGAGCGCTATCTTCATCTGGTTTATGAACCAGATTTAAAGCGTGCAGCATAAGCAACGGGCGGCGGCGAGCATGCCGGTAATGCTTATCCGCAATATTGACACTATCTTCTTTTCTAGCGAGATCTTTTGCTTCATTTATTTGCTCATCATCCAGCCCGACAGATTCAGAACCTCGGCTGGCAACGCGCTGCTTATTAGTGAAATATCCTTTCTCTTCCGTCGGCATTTTTGGCTCTTTTTTGCTGCCATCTGGCTCTAGGCGACTGACCACGGTGCGCACCTGGCATAAGATATATTCGTTGTCAGATAGTTGGAATCTGGATTGCCCTGGCACTTCTTTTTTTAGCGATATAAACACCACATCTACCTCTGGGTATTTCCCAGAAATTTTGCGCAGATAATCAATGGCAGAAATCTTGTCGCTCTGCATTACTCTATGAAATCTATACTTGGAAAGAAAATCATCGATAATTTCCCAGCTGACTGCCTGCCAGAATATTGTCCCGTCTACATACTGCTTTGATTGCGGCAGTCGGCTTTCAAGCAATGCATACAACTCTCTGAGCAGTGCCTGATTCTGAGCTGTAATATCTTCAGCAGCTGGCACAATGTGAGTTTCAATTAACTTTCCGTTGAAACTTCTCTGCAATGGCCTAGTCTCGGTATCCCGCATTTTATTAAGTGCAGTGACTGTCAACGCATCAGGGTGAGCGCGGACATAAAGGCCGAATTGTTTTGGGCTCAACCCATCACGTCGCATCTGTATAACACTATTGCGGAGTTCTTCGGTGGCGTCGGAGATGTGCTCGTACCAGCCTTGAGATTCCTCAGATAGGTATACTTTGCAGAGGTCTTCGTACCCGCCGCGATAGCCGAACCATCTTCCCATCTGCATGAGCGTGTCATACATCTTGGTATTCCGGTACATGTAACTGACCATCAGACCCTCAAGCGTAAGGCCGCGTGACAGGCTCAGCCCACCTATGGCAAGAGCTGTAAGTGACTCGTTGCTGTCTGCTGCTTTTTTATAATCAAGTGCATCATCTGACTTGCTGTTGACCACATAGACCTTGATCGCATCGATTGCGCTAGACAACACTTTCTGAATTTCAGGCCACTTCTCTTCCAAGGCGGAGAACTCATCGTCATATGCAGCTTTCAAATCCTGCATCCCGCCATTCTTTAATGCATCTGGAATAGGTAGGGAATGGTTATAGCGAACAGAACGAGCAAGCGTTCCCAGATAAAAAGAGACTATTTCTCTGACCTGCCTCTGTACGCCGACAAATCGGGAAACATTCACCATCATTGATGCGTGCTTATTTCCCTGCCCTCTTAAAATACGGATGGCTTTCCCAACAATGAAAATATGAATGGCCTTTTTAAGAGACGGGGGAATATCGCTGACTGGAAAATCTTTTGTCTTATGTGCCAGCGAGAAATAACTTTCTGCATCGTCAATATTTCTGAGAATTGTCCCACTTTTTTCTTCATCTACAAACACGCGGTGAGCACCAAAGTAGTTTGTCGGTGCATCCAGACAATAAATGAAATCCCTTGGAAATAGGTCATCATTAAGCATCTCATCCGCCGAATCAGGATTAATGAAAATATTGGCGAAAGGCGTAGCGGTATATCCAACATAGCACCGCTTCTTGAAAAGTTGCAGGATACGTCTGATTTCGCGGTTTGTTCTGGTAGGGTCAATATCGGGCTTGTTGGTGTTAATGGAGGCATTGTCGGCTTCATCGTCGATCATCAGCATCGGCACGTTGGCAATCTGCTGCGATGATTCCCGAGTGTTCCAATCCTTCAGCCAGGAGTAAAGATTAGATAGTGTGGTGACATTTTTCTTAATCACAACTACCACTGGCTGGTTAAATCCCTGTAGATCAGCAACGATTCCTGTTGCAACCTGCTTAGTAAAATCCTGATGTGTATTGGTCAGGGACACCGGAAATTTTCGGTTTTTATTCAACCGCCCCACACCTACATATTTACGCATACTGTCCGGTGTGCTGTCCCTGCCAACAAACCCTTCATCTATGCGCTGCTGTGTCTGTTTCCGCAGGTTGTTGTGGATACCCGCAATCACGATGATAAATTTGTACCCTGCGTCTGCCGCCTTCGTTATAAGCCCTATGTAGTTAGCGGTTTTCCCTGACTGTACATGGCCAATGACTAGCCCCCGACGATCCCACTCACCGGGGTCATTAGGATTTTTCAGCAAGCCAAGAATTTTTCCAGTTACATCACCGAGCGTATTTACAACACGAGGATGCCAGTCCTCCGCGATCATATGCTGCTTATAATCACTCCAATAATCCCATGACAAATCCTCACGTTTTAAATACCAGTCTTCATCATGATCCACTTCCTGATTAATCAGGGAGACCCCTTCGTTCATTGTTGTGACGAGTCTGGAATGTACATATCTGATCACAGAATCTATCTGTTCCGCTGCAAGACCAAACGCTGGCGCGTATTTATGTGCGAGGTCAACAATCTGCTCATGCTGAAGAGGCTCAACATTCATGAGCTGCTCAACGAGCAATTTTTTCAGTGCCTCAGTAAAATCCGGGGTGGCAGCAGCTGCATTGTCAGGCATTATATTTCTCCTTGATTACCTGCTCGATTTCCTTCGGATAATCACAAAATGGCTTTAAGCGATTGATGGTTTCTTTAAATGTGTTCATGTCCATCTGACTCTCAGCAGATAGTAATTCACACAGCAAACGAAGCCTGACCAGGATTTCTTCCGTGTCTATTTTTGCAGGCTCATCGAATCCCTTAGGGGTCATTGAATAATCAGAATAAATTGCTTCCACAGGTATGGAATCCTCAATGACAGTCAACACCTCCTGAAACAGTCGCTGCTGATCACCCTCGATCATTTTTCTGTACGCTGCGAGAACCGGATGATTTCTGTTGAGCGAATATCTCACTCCCCCATGTTCTGCGTAACGCACCCAGAACGGCGCCTTTGCTTCATCGAATAATTTTCTCCCCCGGCCTGAATGCACTCGGGTACTTTGCTCAACTATCCTGCTGATAATGTGACGCAGCTTTTCACGTACCTGCTGAGGCGGCTGTGCTCTCGATTTTTTGATGTCAATCGTCCATTGCTCATCCAGCGCACTGGGGAAATCAATCCGCACGCGCGCCAGTTTTGTAGCCTCTCCTTTGGGTGTCAGACGAAACCAGTTACCCCAGACCATCAGCCTGTTATTGCGATAAATATAAACGCCTTGGTTGCTGACGAATTCGCTCCGGCTTTCATAGTAATCATGCTCCTTTGGCGACAGCTTGCTGTGGTGGGGCAGTATGTATGGCTGAATCCTGACCTCATGGCCATCAAGTCTCACTATCTCCTCCGGAAGAAGTTGAGTCGCCTTATTGCTGAGACAGAAAGGATCGAAGGGATCAAGTTTATGCCCGTTGATAAATATGTCGAGTTTTTTGCCCCTCACTTCCCCTGACAGAAAGCGATGGAATACAAGAGAAAGGTGTCTATCTGCAACTTCAATTTTCTCGAGTAGCATTTTCTGTTTGTTGCTGGATACATCACCTTCTGAGAGCCGATCCAGCTTCAGCCATAGCACAAGGGTTCCGCTTGATCCAAGATGGTCTACATGCGGACAACTCAATATCTCATCCTGACTGAGAAGGCCAATATTCCATTCATCATCTATCGTATCCAAATCCCACATGGCACCTGCAAGCTCGCCATTCTTACGGCTAATTACGACAAGTTGTCGGCATTGCGAAAAGGAGGCCGTTTTGAGGCCCAAACCAAATCGCCCGAGATCATCACTGCTACGTTTGTTCCTGGGGTGGGTTGAGCCATGTCGCATGGCTTCGATAAGCTCATCCCTGCTCATACCTTGTCCGTTGTCAGTAATGGCAAGTTGTGGCTGGTTTAATTCAAAATCACACCAGATTTCAACGCTAGTTGCTCCCGCAGTAATGCTGTTATCGATAATGTCCGCAATGGCCGTTTCCAGCGAATAACCAATATCCCGCATGGATTCGGAAAGGGAGGCCGCTCTCGGCGGAAGGGTATATTTTTCCATCAGATCGCCACCAGTTTTTTCAGGCGTCGCTGCAAAATTCCAGATACTCTGCCAAGCACAGCTTCAGCATTGTGTTTTATTTCGCATTCCCATACGACAAGAGGAAGCCAGCCTGTTTTCTTGAGAAGAAAAAGGTTATTTTTATCCCGCATGACATTCCCCTCAAACTTCTGCTCCCAGAAATCCAAGCGGGATTTCGGCGTGTAAGCATATTTGCACCCCTGATGCCGATGCCAGAAGCAGCCATGAACAAAGATTACTGCCCTGTATTTTGGGAGAACAATATCTGGTCTCCCTGGAAGGGTCTTATTTGAGATTCTGAATCTGTATCCCCTGCGATGCAGCATCGAGCGGACAGCAAGCTCGGGCTTTGTATTCGCTCCTCGGATGCGGGACATATTCCAGCTGCGTTTTTCCGAGGTCAGCGTATCCATGCTAAATCTTCAGCCGCTTTAAAATGTCATGGACTATTGCAGCAACCTGCATGGACAACAGCGGCGGCACGGCATTACCAACCTGATGATACTGCGATGTCCTGCCACCTTCAAATTTGTAGCTATCCGGGAATGTTTGCAGCCTTGCCGCCTCTCTGACAGTCAGGCTGCGACATTGGGAAGGGTCATAATGAATGAAATAATGCCCATCCTTAGAGATATGGGATGTGATTGTAGTGGAAGGCCGCCCCCCGACCTGCACCCTGAAACGATCTGAAAAGTGACTGTTCTGCACACCCTCCTGCACATTCTGGTGTGCGGGAAGAAGCGCCGTCGGAAAATCACTCAGATGAACGGATTTTCCATTAGCTGCCGCGTAGGCGGACACAAAAAGATAGCGATGCAGATCACTCCTCATGTGGCCTCTGCCTGCATGGTTGGTCACCACATCAACACAACCATGCCGATACCAGTCCGGAAATATTTTTGGGCGGCCGGTATAACTCATGGATTCTGCCCCTGTCGCCAACTTGTGCTGACGTATATTCACCAGAGCTTCGTCAATTTTTTCGACTGTTTGCGCCAGGCCATTGCTTCGCCCTTTGCGATGCCATGCCTTTGAGGTTATCGAGTCAAGAATCTCACGCCAGAGTTCAAGTGTGTCAGGCTCTTTGGATACAGCGCTGCGTATCTTCGGAAGATCGCCAATTGCCTGGGCAACAGTGGTCGCTTCCGATTCCTGGAGCGTTTTTGGTATGATTTGAATATCCTCCCGAATGCCCAGAATAAGCATACGGTGCCGCGCCTGCGGAATGCCATATTTCTCGGCTCTTACCAGAAAGTCTTCCGGCTCACATTTCTCAGGAGGTTTGTTATCCACCAGCGAAAACAGTCTGTAGCCGAGGCCAGAACTCCGGCCATTGACTGCAATGTCAGGCTTTTGCAGATCGCTCAATATACTCTTGATGATTTTTTTGCCGGAATGCTGTGCGGAAAGTATTCCCTTCACATTCTCCATCACAAACACTGGTGGCCGGTGATCCGCGATGATTCGCAGATACTCCCTATAAAGAAAATGGCGCACGTCTTTCTCAAAATCAGGTTTGGTAGTCAGCATGCGCGCACGTCCGACAAGTGAATATGCTTGGCAGGGTGGCCCGCCGACCAGCACCCATTTTTCGCAGCCATTCAGTCTCTGACTGATGAGGCTTTTCACCTCATGCGCCGGGGTCTTGCCGAGTTCGATACACTGCGCCTCTTCAGCCGCTGCCTTAGCTTGCTGAGGATAAAAATCAAATAACTCCGCCTTGGTAATCTCCCCCTTGGCATAAGACCAGTATTCCGGCGGAATTTTTTCGGGATCAAACTGGCGGTAGAAACTACGCAGCAGCAATGTGCTGTGTGCGGTCGGGTCTTTTTCAATTGAAAGAGCGAGCTTGAATGAAGGCTTTTCTGCACCATGTCCAAAGGCAGAAAAGCCCTCGCCCAGCCCTCCCGGCCCCGCGAAAACGTCAATTACTTTATAGAGTTCTTTGCCAGCCATTGTTGTGTTTGAATAGGTAACTGAGAGGCATTAGTGGCATCGGATAAAAATTTGGCATGGCCGCAGATTTTACCTCGTTTGTGTGGAATGTCGTACTGGAATGCACCAGCACCACCCCAGTTCAGATTTTCAGTCCTGGTTAATGTTGTTCCCCTGTATTTTAATTGCCTTGTAACTACTCAGCGAGTACAATACTCGCTGAGTACATATATTGGAATTTGAACAAAAATGGCCAAGCAAGCCCAGCAGGATTTTTTGCGTGATGCAATGCGGCAACTGAACATGACCCGGCAGAATTTCGCTGACCGTATCGGAGCAAGCAAACGCGCACTCGATAACTGGCTGCTCCCCACAGACTCCAAGGGGTTTCGTCCGATGCCGGAAACGGTCTGGACGCTGATACGGGAGATTCTTCGGTGAAGAAAAGCTTGTCAAATACCAAATGAGTAGCGACACCCAATCTACTCCCCGCAACGAACAAAGGAGCAACGAAATGACCGCAACAGCGCCAACACTAGATGAATCAATCGAGGTTATGAAGCAGGAAATCATTGATGACGTTAAAAACGGGCGAGTGCCGGCTGATTGCCCATCGTTTTCTGCCCTTCACGATTACGTGGACGCAAACTGCTATGGTGGTTTCTGTGAGGAAGATGTTATGGATTCTTTATTAGAACACTTCGGCGGGCGTGATGAAAATGAAGGTATGCCGGATAAGCTGATGGATTATCTGAACGCGGCGCAAGACTCGATCGACCGCTGGATTAAAGAGGGCGGTATCAAGCAGATTGTCAGCTCAACACCAAACGTATGAGATCGGAGGGGTGATGAGTGATTCTGTGTTGGTGTCATCTATGAGCAATGTGGCTGTTGGCAAAGCGTTCAACGCCATCGCCAAAGGTCTGGGTCGTGGTGACATCAGCGAAATCCTGTTCAACTGGAATGAATCTCAACTCAACGAGGATGGCGATAAGATCATCAACTATCCGGGACGTGATGGCCGATACTCACGCGGCAAAGAGGGTGGGAAAGTCATAATCGGCAAGCGGGAGTTTTTGGCGTGGTTGTTAAGCGATGCCCCCTTCGACGAAAAAGTATACGGTGCGAATATCGGGAACGATCCAGAATGGACGGCACTGATCCGGCGCGCACGGGAAGCGGCGTTGAGTGCCGCTGCCTGAGATAACACAAGTTCACTGAAGCGAAAAAAACTAGCCGGAGGACAATGCCCAATGATAAA
>MGPH01000011.1:101885-154296 GCA_001797365.1 Deltaproteobacteria bacterium GWA2_45_12 | reverse complement strand
AAAAACTGGATTTACAGAACAATGAGTTCACGAAAAAATCAGAGTCTGGAAAAAATCATGAGTAAGAAAATGATTATTCCGACAGGCTCCTAGAGGAACCCAAATTCATTTTGATGACCATGATGGGGTTCTAATTGCTTCTGAGATTGGCTTTATGCCGGGTAAGTTGCATGATAATGCGCCCTACGGAAAATTTGCGCTTGGGGGGTGGGCCTATACTTCACGCTTTGATGATGTTTTCGACACGGATGCTTCTGGCAATGCTGTGCGGAGAGATGGTAATTTCGGTATTTATGGTTTTGGAGAATACACTATTTACAGGGAAAGGGATCCCACACAAGGCTTGGCACTTTTTAGTCGCCTTGGTTATGCAAATCCCGATTTGAATCAGATCAATTATTATTTGGGTGCCGGAGTTACTTACACTGGGTTAATTCCATGCCGTGATAAAGACCGGTTCGGTCTTGCTTTGGCCTCTATTTTCAATGGAGAAAAATTTAGGAAAGCCAATGCCGGAAACTCTGTAGAAAAAACGGAAATAAATCTGGAGTTGACTTATCGTGCTGTGCTTGCTCCTTGGCTGGCCCTCCAACCCGATTTTCAGTTCATCATCAATCCTGGGACTGAAGCAAGATTGGAGAATGCTTTTTTGGCCGGTGTGCGTTGGGAGCTCTCACTTTAGAATATTTAATAAAAAGGAGTTTATGATCCCCTTTGCTACACAAAAATTGATGAGCCTTTGGAACCTTAAGGAAAAGGAAATAGCGATCATTTGCGGTCTTTCTGAAAATATTCCAGACCGCTACCGGCGGCGCTTAAGAGAGTTGGGGTTTCATGTGGATGAAAAAGTGCTCTGTGTGAAACGGACTTTTGCCGGCGGGCCGCGGCTCTATCGGATTGGCAATTGCGTGTATTCGCTTGAAAGGGACATTGCGGATGCCATTGAAGTAAGAAAAGAAATCTTATGAGGAAGAATTTATGGAAGAGATTTTAATTGTTGGTAGCCCAAACTCCGGGAAAAGCCTTCTCTTTAACCGTCTGACGGGGCTTAGCCAAAAAGTGGCCAATTTTCCGGGTGTCACCGTGGAGGTGCATTCGGGAGCCGGCCGTAAAAATTCGGATATTGAATACATCGATTTCCCCGGGGCCTACAGTGTGAATACGCTTACCAAAGACGAACAGGTGGCGGTCCAGGCCATGGAAGACGCGCTAAAGAAAAAAAATGTCCGGTTGGTGATGTGTGTTCTTGATGCGACCAGACTCGAGAGAAGCCTCTTATATGGAGTGCAGGTACTTAAACGTGTGCACCAGCATGGACATAAGATGATTTTTGTTGCCAACATGCTCGATGAGTTAAAGATCAATGGGCTTAAACTAAATGCCGAAGGGCTTTCTAAAACACTGGGATGCCCTGTACTCATGCTGTCTGCCCGGACCCTTGAAGGGGTCAAGGACTTAGAGTCCTTTGTGGATGGAACAAATATCTTAAATGAAGTGGATCCAGAAATTCTGGCTCGCGACGATTTCTCGCTTACGCGTTTGGCTCATGAATTGGCAAGGCGTTTTGGGCCCAAAGGGGATGTGCTTTTAAAATCCCAATACCGGTTTGATCGTTTCCTGCTTTCCTCCACATGGGGGTTTATCGCTTTTTTTGCCATTATGTATGTTGTGTTCCAGTCCATTTTTACTTGGGCGGCGCCATTGATGGATGGCATTGAATCAGGTATCAGTTTTTTATCTGTATGGACCATCAGATTTTTGCCCGTTGGTTTTGTCTCTGATTTTATCAAAGACGCTCTCTTTGGAGGGTTGGGGGCTTTCATTGTTTTTGTGCCGCAGATTTTTGTATTGAGTTTCATTGTTGGTTTTTTGGAAGACTCCGGTTATTTGGCCAGGGCTGCTGTTTTATGCCACCGGCCTCTTCGTTTTTTTGGGCTGACAGGAAAAAGTTTTGTTCCCATGCTTTCGGGTTTTGCGTGCGCCATTCCTGGTATATATGCCGCCCGTACCATCGATTCCCCCAAAAGGCGTTTTCTCACCTATATGGCAATTCCCCTCATGGCGTGTTCAGCTAGGCTACCTGTTTATGGATTGCTCATCGCCGTTTTAATTCCTGCCAAGACATTTTTTGGAGGAATTTTTGGTTTGCAGGGGCTGGTGTTTTTTTGTCTTTATCTATTTGGGCTGGTGATGGCTCTTCTGGTGACGGGTGTTCTTTCACGTGTGGGTTATCAAAAGAAAGATGATGCCCCCTTTGTATTGGAAATGCCTCCCTACCGCATGCCCATGTGGGGCACGCTCCTACGACATAGTTGGGAAAAATCACTTGCGTTTGTAAGACGTGCGGGAGGCATTATTTTTTCGGTCACGGTGGTTGTCTGGTTTTTAGGGTATATGCCCAATCGGGGAATGAATTTGGGAGAGTCCTGGTTGGGGAGCATTGGTGTCTGGCTTGAGCCCTTGGTGCGTCCCTTGGGGTTGGATTGGATGTATGCCGTGGCGATCCTTAGCTCCTTTTTGGCGCGGGAAGTGTTTGTGGGAACCATGGGTGCCTTATTAGGAATTGCAAGGGCTGACGACGACGTAACCAGCCTTGTAGAACGCCTACAAGCCACCGGGCTTACTTTGGCCTCTGGCTTGGCCCTTCTGGTTTTTTACGCCATTGCCCTGCAATGCGTGGCCACTCTGGCCGTAATGAAGCGCGAAAGCGGATCATGGAAACTGCCCCTTCAAACTTTTTTTCTCTATACGTTTTTGGCCTACGGCGCAGCCTTGGCTGTTCACTTTATGGTGTCTTTTTTTGGGTGAGATTTTTTTAGAGAAAAAGAATGTTCTTTTGTAGATGTCGAGATTTTCGAAAGGAAAAGCCATAAAAACCTCTATTTTCTATTCTCCATTTTCTACTTTCTCGCCTTTTCGCCAGCTTAAGGGCACAGAAAATAGATAATTGAAAATGGAAAATAGAGGACGCCTTTTCTGGCGAAAAGGCGTTGCGCGCCCGGCATGATTCGAACATGCGACCACCTGATTCGTAGTCAGGTACTCTATCCAGCTGAGCTACGGGCGCTTTAAAAAGGGGGAAACGATTATCCCAAGACCCCCGCTTTGTCAAACATGATTCCCCTGCTTTACAATGAAGGGGTTTTTCTCTACATTCATCCGGGTGTCCATCCGAAAACACGCTTCCATTGCCACCATTGCCGTTATGTTCAGCCGTTTTGCCGGGCTATTGCGTGAAATGGTGTTTGCCTTTTTCTTTGGGGCGGGCCCCGTTTTAGATGCTTTTATCGCCGCTTTTCGCATTCCCAATTTATTGCGTGATTTATTTTCAGAAGGGGCGTTGTCCACCTCGTTTATCACTGTTTTTTCAAAAAAATGCGCCAAGGAAGGGGACAAACCCGCCTGGGAACTGGCCAACCAGGTCATGAGTTATATTTTGGTGGTTGTAGGGGGCTTGACTGTTTTGGGAATTATTTTTTCGCCCCTGTTTGTTCATTTGGTGGCCTCCGGTTTTACCGGTGAAAAATACACCTATACGGTTTTTTTAACCCGTTTTTTGTTTCCTTTCATTCTTTTTGTCTCCCTGGCCGCCCTTTGCATGGGCATGCTTAACACCAAGGGGAAATTTGCCCTGCCCCAGTCGGCTTCCACTTTTTTTAATATTACCTCCATCACCATTGGGTTGATAGCTTCCTATTTCTTTTCACCGGAATGGTTTCATACCGTTTGGCATTACGGGGCTGATGCGTCCAAGGGACTTGTTACGTGGAAAATGTCCACACGGGCCATGACAGGGATGGCTTTGGGAACCATGGCAGGAGGTTTGGTGCAGTGGCTTGTTCAAGTTCCTTCCCTTTATCGTTTGGGGTTTCGTTTTCGTTTTGGTTTCAGTTTTAAAAACAAGGATTTCAGAAATGTTCTTCAACTGACTCTTCCGGCTATTTTGGGTGGGGCCGCGGTTCAGATTAATGTGATGATCAATACTAATTTTGCCAGCTACTTGGTTGATGGAAGTATCTCGTGGCTTAATTATGCTTTCAGACTGATGCAGTTTCCCATTGGGGTTTTTGGGGTGGCTGTTGCCACGGCCACCACTCCTGTTTTGGCGCGCATGGTAGCGACTAAGGATACCCTTCATTTACAAAAAACCTTGGGCCAGTCCACTCAAATGGCTCTTTTTTTGTGCCTGCCTTCAGCCCTGGGGCTTATTGTTTTAGCCGAGCCCATCATGGCCCTTATTTATCAGCGGGGGCATTTTAATATCAGTGATACCCTCCAGTCAGCCCATGCTTTGCAAGCTTATGCAGTGGGGCTGGTGGCTTATGCTTTGGTCAAAATTTATCAGCCGGCTTTTTTGGCCTTTAATGATGCCAAAACCCCCATGATTATTTCGCTGGTTTCCATTGCGATTAATTTTGTGTTGAACTGGATTTTTGTATTTGTGTTGCATTGGGGGCATTGGGGGCTGGCTTTGGGGACTTCGGCTGTGGCTCTTTGGAATGCCTTCGCCTTAATCAAGATTTCGTCCAAAAATATTCCCCAGGTATGGAATAAAAACTTGTTTAAACAATTAACCAAAATTTTTATTTCTTCCTTGATTGCGGCGGTTTTTGCTTGGGGGACTTATTTCTATTTACTTCACTTAATGGGGAATTCTCGTCTGATTGACCGCTTTGTGCTCACCTTGGCCCCTATTGCCATGGCAGTAGGGATTTATGTAGTGACCTGCCTTATCTTGGGAGTGGAAGAGGCTCGTGCCATGACCACATGGACCAGTCGCAAATTCAAACCTTCCTCCAAAAATGAATAACCATTCATGTTTTATGTTGACAAAACCGTGATGAATCCTTCATTCTCCAAAAAATGAATAATCATTCATATTTTGGAGGTCCCCATGCAAGCTCTTAAACAAACACTTCAAACCTGGGCTTTTGCGCTTTTGAGAATTCCCATGATTCTTTTTTGTACGCCCAAGGTTATTTTTTTGGATGCCAACCGGTGTGAAGTTAAAATTCCCCTCAATTACCGGACACGCAATCATGTGAAGTCGATGTACTTTGGTGCGTTGGCTGTGGGGGCAGACTTGGCCGGTGGGCTCTTTGTGATGGAGGCGATTAAAGCTTCCAAGAAAAATGTGGGTTTTATCTTCAAGGATTTTAAGGCGGATTTTTTAAAACTGGCCAAGGGGGATGTGCACTTTCATTGTACAGAAGGGGCCAAGGTGAAAGCTGTTGTCAATGAGTGCCTCCGCACCAAAAAAAGGGCCAATAGAACGGTAAATATGTGGGCCACCACTCCTTCGGTCAGCGGGGATGAGCCTGTGTGTAAATTCACCCTCACTATTTCTGTAAAGGAACAAGCATGAATCAGGAAGCTTTTGGTCCTCTTTCATACATGGTGGCCCAAAAGCCCTGTATTTCGCTTTATATTAATACATCCTACGTCAGGCCAGTTCCCTGCAGCCAATCGCTGATTACAGTCGAGGTTGTGGTTAAAGAGAAAACAAAAAAATTTCTTTTTATGGATGGGGAAGCCCGCAATGCCGAAGGGAAACTTGTCGCCACAGCGACCACGCAGATGATGGTGGTGGGGGAGTAAAAAAATGATGGATCAAACTCAAGATTTTTTTCACAAAAAGGTAAAAAAGAGCGTTGCCTTGCTTCAAGAAAATATTTCAGGTTTACGGCAAACAGTCTTGCAAACAAAAAGGTTTCCTGAAGAAGTGTGGCAGGCGATGGCCCAGGTTGGGTTGATGGGCTGCCTGATTCCCAAGGAGTATGGGGGCAATCATCTGGGGCTTTTAGAGCTTGCTTGGGGAATGGAAAATTTTTCAACCTGTGCTTATGCCAGCCCCCTTCCCATGTTAACCAACATGGCCATTATTTGCCTGGTGCGCCACGGAAGTGACGAGCTCAAAAAGAAGTTTTTACCCAAACTGGCCAGCGGGGGCATTAAATCCTGTGTGGCGGCTACCGAAGAGGTGTCGGGGACCAATATGTTTCGGATTGAGACCCGTGCCGACAAAAAAGAAGGCCGCTATATCTTAAATGGTTCCAAAATTTACATATCCGGTGCCGATATTGCAGATAAAATGCTCGTCTTGGTCCGCACCAAGACAGCGGCTGAATGCCAAAAAGAAGGATTGCCAAAAACTTTTGGCCTGTCAGTTTTTTTTATTGATGTCCGGTCTTCGGGAGTCACTCTAGAAAAAATGCCCACTCGCGGGGAGGTAAGCCTTCAACAGAACATTATTCGATTCAAAGATGTAAAAATTTCTGAAGAAGACTTGATTGGCCCGCAGGATATGGGAGCCATGGTGATGTTTGATGCCATTAATGTAGAGCGTGTCTTGGGAACCGCTCTTGTTTTGGGTGTTAGCCAGCATTGTTTAGATGTGGCCACCGACTATGCAAAAAAACGCAATGTCTTTGGAGAAAAAACAATCGCCTCTTATCAGGCCATTCAACATCCCTTGGCTGAAACAAAGATAAGACAGGAAGCGTGTCGTTTGATGATGGAAAAAGCGGCCTGTTTCTTTGATGAGGCAGCTGATCCTTCCCAAGTTGGATTTTACGCCAATATGGCTAAATACTTGGGAGCCGAACTTGGCTTGAAGGCGGTAGATGCTGCCATTGAAACTTTAGGAGGAAAGGGGTTTCACGAAAACCACGATCTGATTCATCTTTGGGAACAAGCCCGCCTCTTCAAGACGGCGCCCGTGAGCAACAACATGATTTTGAACTTTATTGCCGAGCATACCCTTGGGTTGCCCCGTTCCTATTAATGACTGAAACCCTTCAAGAAGGCCCTTCAACCATTTTTAGGAAAAATTATTTAAATGTAATCTCCCCATTCTTGCCAAGCTTGACCTCAATAGTTGAACCTTCTTTGAAATTACCCGAGAGGATTTCCACCGAAAGCGGATCTTGGATGAGTTTTTGGATGGTACGTTTTAATGGGCGGGCTCCGTAAACCGGGTCATAGCCGACTTCTCCCAGATGGTCTGAAACTTCAGGGTCAATATCCAGGAAAAGATTTCTTTTTTCGAGCAGGGCTTTTAGTTTGGTTATCTGAACATCCACAATTTTCCGGATGCCAGCTTGGTCAAGGGCATTAAAGAAAACAATATCATCAATGCGGTTTAAAAATTCGGGTTTGAAGGTGGCCCTAAGCATGGTCAAAATTTCGCCCTCCACCTTCTTTTTGTCCTTGTGTTCCAAAATGGCCTGGGAACCCACATTGCTGGTCATGATGATGACCGTATTTTTGAAATCAACGGTCCGTCCCTGCCCATCGGTCAAGCGGCCGTCATCCAAAATTTGAAGGAGGATATTGAATACATCGGGGTGGGCTTTTTCAATTTCATCCAAAAGCAGTACGGAATAAGGGCGGCGGCGGACGGCTTCGGTTAAATAACCGCCTTCTTCATAACCCACATAACCCGGAGGGGCGCCAATCAAGCGGGCGACGGAATGTTTTTCCATGAATTCGGACATGTCGATGCGCACCATGGCCTGTTCATTATCGAATAAAAATTCTGCCAGCGCTTTGGCTGTTTCAGTTTTCCCTACACCGGTGGGGCCAAGAAAGATGAAGGATCCGATGGGACGGTTTAAGTCTTGCAGGCCGGCACGGGCCCTGCGTACGGCATTGGATACTTTAATGATGGCGTGATCTTGGCCAATCACACGGGCCTTCAAGCGATCTTCCATGTGTAGCAGTTTTTTGGCTTCACCTTCCAGCATTTTGGAAACAGGAATTCCCGTCCAGTGGGCCACAATTTCTGCAATGTCTTCATCACTGACTTCTTCCTTAAGCATTTTGACGTCTTTTTGAAGGGTTGCCAGTTTTTTATTTTCAGTTTCAAGTTGTTTCCCAAGCTCGTGGAGTTTTCCATATTTCAGTTCAGCGGCCTTGCTCAGATCGCCCTGGCGTTCGGCACGGTCGGCTTCAATCTTGGTTTGTTCAATGGTCTCCTTGGTTTGACGAATTTTTCCGATGGCCTCTTTTTCATTTTTCCAGTGTATTTTAAGCTTGGAGGATTGTTCCCTGAAATCGGCCAGCTCTTTTTCCAGTTTTTGTAGCCGGTCTTTGGAAGCAGCATCACTCTCCTTGGAGAGAGCCTGTTTTTCAATTTGCAGCTGGGTGATTTTACGTTCGATCTCGTCAATTTCCTGGGGCATCGAGGCAATTTCAATGCGTAGTTTGGAAGCAGCTTCGTCGATTAAATCAATGGCCTTGTCCGGCAAAAAACGGTCGGTGATATAGCGTTGAGATAAAGTGGCGGCGGCCACAATGGCTGTATCCTGAATGCGTACGCCGTGGTGCACTTCATATTTTTCCTTTAATCCACGTAGAATGGCGATGGTGTCGGCGACGGTGGGTTCACCCACAAACACCGGTTGGAAACGGCGTTCCAAGGCGGCATCTTTTTCGATGTGTTTGCGGTATTCATCCAAAGTGGTGGCCCCCACACAGTGCAGCTCGCCGCGAGCCAGTGCGGGTTTGAGCATGTTGGAGGCATCCATGGAACCTTCGGCAGAACCTGCACCCACAAGAGTGTGCAGTTCATCAATGAATAAAATGATTTCCCCGGCGGACTTGGAGATTTCCTTGAGCACGGCTTTCAAGCGGTCTTCAAATTCACCACGATATTTGGTACCGGCAATCAACGAACCCAAATCCAGGGACACGACGCGCTTGTCTTTGAGTGTTTCAGGAATATCCCCATTGGCAATGCGAATGGCCAAGCCCTCGACAATGGCTGTTTTCCCAACGCCCGGTTCCCCGATAAGCACAGGGTTGTTTTTGGTGCGGCGTGAAAGCACTTGCACCACGCGACGCACTTCCTCATCGCGGCCGATAACGGGATCCAGCTTTCCTTGTTGGGCAGCGGCGGTCAAGTCACGGGCATAGCGTTCAAGGGCCTGATATTTTTCTTCAGGGTTTTGGTCGGTTACGCGCTGATTTCCGCGCACATCAAGGAGCGCTTTAAAGATGGCGTCTTTGGTGATGTGGTTGGTTCTTAAAATATTCCCGCTTTTGGAATCTTTGTCCTCGGAAAGGGCGATCAGAAGATGCTCGGTGGAGACATAATCGTCCTTAAGACGTTCGGCTTCTTTGGTGGCTGTGTTTAAGAGAACACGAATTTTTGGGGAAATATACTCGCCAGCGCCCCCTTTGACCGAAGGAAATTTTTTAATTTCAGCTTCAACCTGGCTGAGAAGATGTGGGGGAGAAATCCCCATTTTCTGAAGAAGGGGAATGACAAGCCCGTCTTTTTGTTTAAGCAGAGCCAGCAAAACATGCTCGGGCTCTACTTGTTGGTGCTCATTTTCAAGCGCGATGTTTTGGGCATCTGCCAAGGCTTCCTGGGCTTTAATGGTTAATTTATCGGTACGCATGAATCCTCAACTTCGTTCGCTTCAAACAAGCTCAGTTAAAAAAAGATGGGTCACTGAGCGAAGTCGAAGTGACAGTTATTCTTTTCTAAAGGCAAAATAATAAACACTTCCATTTCGAACCAGATTTAATTTCACCACTTGTCCTTTTTGCACATTGGCCAATACTTTGGTTAAGTACTGCGTATTTTTGATGAGTTCACTATTGATTTCGATGACCAAATCACTGGGTTGAATGCCCGCCGAATGGGCCAGGCTCCCTGGTTTCACATCAATAACAACCACTCCCCCCGGAACACGTTGGGCTTCATTGGCGTTTAAGTCCCGTACGTACATGCCCAACACCTCGATGGTGTTTGATTTGTCCCCTGTGATGGAGGCTTGGGGGTTATCAAGTGACCCCAAAATAACCTTACGGGCATATTTCTTACCTTCGTGCATGAATCCAATTTCAACTTCGCTTTCCGGAGGTAATTTACCCACCATGGTGGGAAGCATGTGAGGATTGTCAATTTTGATACCATTAAATTCTGTAATAACGTCCCCTGGTTTGAGACCTGCCTTGTCTGCCGGCCCTCCGGGGACCGTTTCAGCAACATACACACCTGTATTTTCTGTTAGCCCCAGATGCTTCCAGTCTTCAGGGGCCAATTCCTTAAATGAAATTCCCAACCATCCGCGATCGACATGCCCACGGCTTATCAATTGAGGGATCACTTCCTTGGCCAAATTGATGGGAATGGCAAACCCAAGCCCCTGACCGCTGGCAAAGATGGCGGTGTTAATCCCCACCACTTCACCATTAATGTTAAATAAGGGGCCGCCACTGTTTCCCGGGTTGATGGAGGCATCTGTTTGGATGAAATCATCATAGGGTCCCGCTCCAATAACACGCGCCTTGGCCGAAACAATGCCTGCAGTGACTGTATGTCCAAGGCCAAAGGGGTTGCCTATGGCAATGACCCAGTTTCCCACTTCGAGGTTTTCAGAATCAGCCAGGGTTACATAAGGGTAATGATCTGTTTTGTCAGGACGCAAAACAGCAATGTCCAGGCGTGGATCACGTCCTATCAATTTGGTTTTCAATTCACGGCCGTCATCAAGCTTCACCCAGATTTCGTCGGCGCCTTCAATGACATGATTGTTGGTTAAAATATCGCCAGCTTCATTAATGATGAAGCCACTTCCCAGGCTATTCACCTTTTTTTCCTTTTGTACCACCGGCGGAGCGTTAAAGAAGGGGTTGGCCCATGGAGTTATCCGTGTTTGCATTTCTTTGGTGGTGTAAATGTTCACCACGGCCGGTTTTACTTTTTTTGTCAGGGTGGAAAAGTCATTGGGAGGATTAATGCTAAGAGCTGAAGGGATGGGGATGTTCAGCGAATCATGATAAATAGTCTGTGTTTCTTTATCATTATCTTGAGTGGGGGATGAGCGCGTAGACTGCGATTTCGGGGACGTGTCGAGATAACGGTTTCCCAAAAGATAACTGGCCAATAAGACAATTCCAAAAAGAACAAAAATTTTTTTTTTGTCGTTAAGCATTTGGTTTCCCCTTACTTTGTGCTATTTCAACATACTGCATACGTAGTTCAAAGAGAATTTGCTGCAATAAGTGGTCTTCTTCCTTGGAGAGATTTCCTTTTGTTTTTTCCTGAAGCATTCCTAAAATGTCGATGGTTTGTTTGGCCGAAGCCAGATTGACCGAAGTGGTATTGGTCACCGGGTTGGCAATGAGTCCCAGAGCCATTTGTACGGACGAAGCCAGTGAGATGACAAACATGGGAAAGTTAATTCCAGTTTCTTGGGAATATGCTTTTTGTTTTTGAAAGGAAGCATCCTTTTTGGGCTCTTCTTTAAAAGATGGGTGAGAGGGAGTTCTTTCCTCCGGGGCAGGGGGAATGTCATGACGCGACGTGCCATCAGCATTAAAAAGACGTTTATCAACCACTTTGTGGGTTGAATCTGGATTCTTTTCGTGGTTAGACATGGCTTTCTCCTAAAAAAAAGTAAGTAAAAGTAAACGATTAGTAGGGTTGAAAGGTTCTCTTGTCAAGGTTTTGAGTAAACAACCTTTTTTTGAAAAGAACGATAATAAAGAAGAGGGTGGAAATCATGAAAAAAGTTTTTTTGATTCTGTTTTTTTGTGGGTGGGTGGCGTGTGGGTCACAATCTGAAACCGCCAGTAATTCCGATGATCCTAATCTTGGTGAAGGTTCAGGGGGCGATGGGGCCAAAGCAGTGGTTGATTTTTCTTTGCGTGTGCAAACCAAGTCAACCGAGGATGAGGCACTCGATTTTGTGGTGAGCCTGCCCGATACTTTAAGCCTTCCTCTTTACATTCAGGAAAATGGGGCTGTCAGCGTGCTTGCAAAAGAAGTCCCCAAAATGGTGAAGCGTTTTAAGGCGTGCCCGGATGACCCTCGTGTGGATCGCAGCCGGTGCGATGTGGTGACTGATTTGGTGGATCATTTTGTGGAAGCCGATTTGGTGCTTGATTCATGTGGGATTGACCGTGACAACCACGCATGCGGACGAACAGATCCCACTTTTTATCGGGGCACTTTAACCAGTGATGGGAAATTGCAAATCAATAATTTGGCCATTCGTGCCCGGGTGTTTATTGTTGAAAATGGAATGACGGGGCACAATGCCACAACAAGCATGTCCGGTCTTGTGAATGTGGATCGCATCATCCTCAATCGTTTCACAACCGGTGTGGGTTCCACGGGGCTCCTTTCGGTAACAGGGGCTCCCATTCAGGAAAATACGGTTCGTTTGGTGAGTGCGGGAATTATCCCTGAGGATATTCCCACCATGGGAGGCGTGCATTTTACGGCTGTGGCCAGCCAGGCCCGGTTTGATGAAGCACCCCTTGATTTGTTGGATCAGCCATAAGTGATTTTGTTTTTTATTTCGAAGAAGGTTTCGAATAAGCTAAGGGGGAGATGCAAGTTTTTTTCATTTTTATCGATAATAAAAAAGGAAACTTTATGACCAGTCTGCGAAAAATTACAATTCTTAGCGAATATCAAAATCTTATTCGTGCTTCATTTGATTTGGGCGTACCTTTTGCGCCTGGAGAAAGTGTCTTTCAAAGCGCTGACTTAAGAGCACAACTTAAAAACCCCACTGATGTTGCTTCTGCAAGCCAAGTGACTGCGGTGAAAGGTTACTGCGAAGGTGGTGGAGATGACCAGAAACTTTGCGCGTTACAAAAAGTGATCGCACAAAAAGCTCAGTTAGCTGACTTAGCGAGAAATTGCATTGTGGCAAGAACTTCTGTGAATTCAAACCAGCAAGTGTCAGATGCAGAAGTGAATAAAGGTTTAGGCTTAGCTCATACCTTGTGGGGTTCTTTATTCAACCCTGTCAAAGCTGCACTAGAAAGTGGAAATATTGCAAGCGCTGAGCGCATGCTTGATGCTGCCATCCAAAGTGTAGCTCCAGAAAGTTGTGCAGCAACTTTAGCAAAACAATAAAGAGATTTATTGCTGGGGGTGGGGAATGGGAACATAATTTTGAAGGATAAAATTACCTGACCGATCTTCGTCGGTTGGTGTGCGATGAATGGTTTGAATAACGGAACGGGGTACTCTTCTATCCTCGTTAATCAAAAGGATACCATTAGGTGATGAATACCCGAAAGGATAAAAGTAAGGTTGATCTTCAAGCACACCTTCCACTTGATCAAAATCACCATGAGCTTGATTGGTAAGCGCATGACCAATTTCATGGGCAAGGACATCCTTGCTAAAGTCAGGAGCGTATACAAAAAGTGCTGCTGACCAATCGTCAAAAACCATCCCGGGCATTAGTGTAAAACCAACAGACATATTTAAAAAAGGGATTACAAAAGTATTTAAAATATCATCCGATCGAGGAAGGGTAGTACGAAATATATTTTTGTAAATTTCATCAGAAGAAAATGTCAAGAACATCCCATCATAATTACCATCGATGACCAATTGCATCTCTTCCCTGAGCATTTCCAGGGGAGGGTTTATGTACCTAATTTCATCCATCACCACATTAATGCATCCCTGCTGCCAGAGAATGTTTGCCGTATCAACCATCTGCTGGATTCTTGCTTGATCTAAAACAGGCCCACGAACCCCTGTATAGCTCATCACTGTACGGCCGTTAGCTTTCCCCCTATCCATAGTCGTCTGCTCGCCTTCCTGTCGAAAGGTGTCAGCAAAAGGTTCACATTCCCGTTCCATGGGGTCACATGTGCTATTGTTGTCCCTATCCGGACAATCGCACACACCATTCCCATTTCTATCTTCGAAGGTAAATTGGCCATCTCCTGCCCCCTCAAGAATGGGTGCCCCTCCCTCCTCATCTCCTACCATAACCCCATTGTCCAAAAAAAGTTCATTAAAAACAAACATTCGAAGATGAACAGTTTTGAGTTCACTTGCTAAACAAATCGGAACAATAGTCAGCTGTCTTGGTATGCCAGGAAATGGTTGATAGCGAATTTGCAGATAATCACTCACCGTTGCTTTATGAGTGCGATCATTTGGCTCATCATCCGCCACTCGTCCTGAAAAGCCATCATGAACCATAAAATTGTCATCGCTGCACTGCATGCTTACAATATCCCCTCTTCCATCACAATTCAGGAGGTTTTCTTCATAATCAACATCTAATGGGAGGACATCATAGGTTGTTAAAAGCTGTGATCGAGAAACAAAAACACCAGTACTATTCCCTGTTTCTTCAAGCGTTGTAGGTGTAAAGTCGTCAAAAATATTATTTCCTTGACCGCTTACTCTAGTGGCTATTTCCACATGCGAAGGTTCATTGGCCAAAATTCTTTCTCTTACATTAGGATCTTGATTTCTTTTGGGGTTGATTATGCGGACATAAAAACGTTCTGAATCACGATCAATAAAGTTTTGTCGTGGATCAGCCTCATTGTAAACTGAAAGTTGATTGCGGTCATTGACGAAATAAGCATGGTCCCACAAGCCAATACGAAGAGGATTGTCTCTATCTAAAGGAGGATTGCTGGCGTCAATGAGGCCAATCTCACAGTTTTCCCAGTTGGCATCACGATTTTCTGCACGTGCGACAATGCCACTGTCGTCACAGCCTATGATAGCGTTATTATCTCTATCTTTCACCACATCAACTTGGACAAGATTAAGGGGAAGAAATTTAGTTGCTAATGCAACCTGACGATTTCCTTGTGCGGCCATGAAGGAAGCCGCAAGATGCACCACTTGTTGCTGTGAAGTAACGGCAGAAAGTCCTTCTATGTAGAAGGTTGTTCCAGGGAGGTAAACTAAAGGAGGAGCCAAGGCTTGTTGTTTTTGTATGGAGGTCCAGAGTTTGACGCTTGGTGATGCGACATTTTGCAGATTGTTTTCCACATTGATATTCATCGTTCCAAGCAGCGGAGGATCTATGGTAGCTCGTAATCCTATCAGATCATTTTCATTATTGAGATTATTTTCCAAAAAATCTTTTGTCCAATTTGTATTATCATCATCATTGTTGATGTATAAAGAAAGCAGATCTAGGGAAGGGGTATCTTGGTTCGCCTGCGCTCCACCGCCTTGCTGTAGCGCGTTAGCAACTTTCGCAAAACGAATTTGATAAATTGTAAAACGAGTTTCGATGGGAATAGACTGTGGCACATTATTTTGGTCAATTACACTCGCTTCAAGAGTAAGGGTGTAAATACCAGGACTGGCAGGAGATGCATTGACCATGCCGTTCCAGCGAATGGAACCTAAATTTGGATTGGCACGGCCTTGAACCACTACTGCACCATTAAAACGAATAAAATAGTTTAAGGATTGCAACCGGCGAACATCACCTTGCAAAGAAAATCTCCCTATCTCAACAGAGATGTTTACGCCAAAATCATCACGATTGACGAAGGCAGGA
The DNA here is from genome assembly GCA_001797365.1 of Deltaproteobacteria bacterium GWA2_45_12. Lineage (NCBI taxonomy): Bacteria > Deltaproteobacteria > Deltaproteobacteria bacterium GWA2_45_12. The sequence continues at coordinate 138,994 of MGPH01000011.1, read as the reverse complement.
CTGTCGGGCCTGAAGGTTAGTGCGAAGGCAGGTACTGCCTGATCTTGGCAAGCATCCCCAATGCCATTATTGTCGCGATCTGCCCAGCCGGCATTTGCGACATTAGGACAATTGTCACAGACATCACCTCTGTGGTCGCGATCACGATCTTTTTGATCTTGGTTTGCCGTGTCTGGGCAGTTGTCACCATCATTAGGAACATTGTCATTATCGCGATCATCATTATCGTTGTCACAGGCATCGCCTCTTCCATCTTGATCCCGATCCGCTTGATCCCTATTAGAAACCTTTGGACAATTATCATTTCCATCTAATTTTGAATCATTGTCATCATCGATGTCGCAAAGATCCCCTTGTGCATCCCCATCCGTATTCACCTGCTCTGGATCTGAAGTTATGGGGCATTTGTCTGTTGCATCTAATACTCCATCGTTATCATCATCGGCGTCGCACAGGTCCCCTTGGGCATCCCCATCGGAATTTTGCTGTGGATGATATTGTCTTCCTAGGACCATTTGAATGAGATTGTTCGCCATGGCAGGACAGTTATCAACGGCAGCGTTGGTCGCTGGACAATTGGTTTGCGGCGGCCTCCGGGCAATGCCATCGCCGTCTTGGTCGGCCATTTGATTTTGGGGGTCAAGCGGGAAAGGATCAAGATTCGCGCATAGGGTATCCCCGTCACAATCATTCAAGTTATCTTGCGGACAAACGTCACAGGCATCGCCATCGCCATCATGGTCGCTATCTATTTGCTGGAGCTGAGCTGTGGGAAGTGGATTGTAGTGTTGGGGACAATTGTCACAAGCGTCATTAACGTCATCCATATCTGCATCTGCGGTATCAGCACAGAGATTGCCATGGGCATCCACATCACAGGCATCCCCTATCCCGTCATGATCACTATCCGGTTGGATAGCCGCTCGATGATGGGGAAATACTCTATTGTTAAGCATCCGGGGATTATTATGATTGGGGCAGTTATCGCAGCTTGCCCCAATTCGGTCCCCATCTGCATCCATATTTTGTTCTCCCCCTGGATTAGCCTCAAAAGGACAAGTATCCATGAGGCTACATACTCCGTCCCCATCCTCATCAATGGCTTGGTTATCCCAGGCACTGTGGCACCAAGTTTGGTCTCCTTCGGTGACATAATGGATCCCATAATTACCAGCTTCATAATCACATTCTCTCTCCGAGGCATCCTCATACCCGTTGCGTTCATAGCTATATCTTAAATCTGACTGATAATATTTATTCACCACATCTTGGAGGCAAATATCTACCTCAGGCCATTGGTTTTCATTAAATTGAACAAAGGGGGCCCCTCCAAATAGCGGAGGAACAAAAGTTCCTTCAATAATCTCTTTCTCATAATCAGCGCTATAATTTCTCTCTTCCAAACATCTTCTCATCTCACGCATCACAAACTCAGAATTAAAATACTCACTCTCAAAGACCTTGCTTACTTCTACCTCGCAAGCAGGGGAATGAACTGTCACATTCCGTCCGGAAAGAAGAGCTATGGCACTGATCACCCACTCTAAATCATTTGCGGCAGGAACATGAATAGGATCGGGCCGAGCTACGCATTCCGGTAAAAGCCATACCTCATTAGCGCGTTCTTCTGTTTCTGCACCCGGGGCGGGTACTGCTTGAGGGGGAAGAGGTGTCCCCAGAGGAGCTAATTGAAGGGAATAATCCCTCATCTTTCTCATCTCGGTTTGAAGACGACCTAAATCAGGTGACCCATCTTCATGTAAGTCGCTACAAAGGGTATTAAGATCGGAACAAGGATACTCTTTCCCATAAATACTTACGATGTTAGGCCAATACTTAACCTCATGGGCATAATTTCCACATCCACATTGAAAACTTTCTAAAGTCCTTGCCAAAGTATTAGGAGATAGATTCTCCAACTGCCAAGGTGAGAATTCAGCCTCCATTTTGCCTAAGACCTCATCGCCGCAATACCTACTCCGTACTAAATCCTCATCCGGAATTAAAAAAGGAAAAGAATAAGGTGGTCTCTCAGGATGAAGCTCTTCTACCGGTCCTCCGCATCCCACTGAAAAAATTCCCAAACTGCCCCCAGCAAGACTAAAAACGAAAATCAAAAACTGTAATAAAAAGTACCGTTTCATAAAGGATCATTTCCTCTTTAATGAAGATGAGGGTGTAGAAGAAGCCGGTGTCATCATCAACGGAGAGGGTATACTTTTTAGGGGGCAGGCTTGTTTCTCCAAAACCTTCTTTAAATAATAATTAAAATCCGAAAAAGGTTTTGGAGACGAAAAGCGAACTTTCTTTCCTTCAACAGCCATTCCAACCGGAGTAAAGCTCCTCATGGATACCCCATCTTTTTTTACGTTAAGAAGGGAGAAGGCACGGGTATGAAAATCTTCAAAGACATAAACTTGATCTAATCCCAATTCATAAAATATTTTATTATTTCTAATTTCCGGAGGGACCTCTGATAAATTTAGAGGTTTTAACGAACAGGCCTTTTGCCAAGAGTAAATTTTATTTAAATCTAAATCTTGAATAGAAACTTGATAACGGCTCTGTATTTGATTGGCGAAAGTCGTCTTTTGGCTTTCTGATGGATTATTGTTTCTACCCAAAAAAGTTTTCTTCTCTTCAAAAATCAATTGAGATGGATACTCGGCCTTGGGTGATGGCCCCCAAAACTCTCCCTCCCTTAACACCCCAAGCCTGACTGAATATTCCAAAATGGGATTTTCGATGAGCTTCCAAGAAGAAAGAATCTCATCATCGATAGTCATGGGTTTGATTTTTTTTTGCGGTTTTTTGTTGGCCACAGCTGTTACTGGTTTTTTTGACGGAATGACTATTTTATTTTGAGTGGGAGTAATCTGATTGCTTGGAATTTGACGAGCCGGTATTGTGGACCGTGGTGCAGCAATAGCTTTTGTTGGTACAGGAGTTGTAGGGCGAACTTGGGCTGTGGCACCCCAAGCCCAACTAAGAACCAAAAGTACCATGCCGATGGACCAATCTTTTTTCACAAGAGTTCTAAGCGTGCAACTTAAATGCCAAGGGGGGGATCTTTAAAAATTAAATGATTACAACTGGTTAAATGCTAAAACTTGCTTAAATCAGTCAAAATAAATATGAATTCTCCCTTTGATAAGGAAAAAATTGCCTTGGTTTATTATAGAGACTGTAATTTGGAAGGTCGTTGCCAAATATTGGCGTGCCTGATAACCCGATTGGTATTCATGTTCACTACCTAATATAGCGTAGAGGATTCTCAACTGATTCAAAATCTCGGGTGAAAATGGATTTTCGATCATGTGTTTTGTATTGTTCTGAGAATTCTAGGGGATTTGCTTGATGATCTCCCGCGTACAATTACACACAACTTTTCTCTCAAATTGCCGAAGTAAACAATAATACTTAATCATGAAATATGTCCCAACAAATGGCGCCTGGGATGCCCGGGAAGTGTGGCGGACGTTCCAAGCATTAGCCGGCCGTATCCCCCCAGCGAATCGTGAGGCAACTTTGACAGACCCCTCTGCTGAAGGGGCTGTGACGGATGTTGCATTACGCGTGGCTTTGGCCGACGGTAATGTGCATGATTTAACATCCCACGATATTCGTATTTTTGTGGCGGACTATTTAAGGGCCCAAAAACAGGGGCGTTCCCACCCTCTGACTTTTGCTCCTCCTGCTTTGGCTGCATTAACTGTGTTGAGTATTTTACAGGCAACACGCCAAGTAAATGATCATTTTATCGGGCAGTGGTTAAATATGGTTCCCGGCCCTTCAAACGGGGATATGGTAGAAGCTGATCCTGTAGGACTTTTGTTAAATAATATTACTCGTGAAATTTCTCCCCCAGATCCTCTTTCACAAGGGCTCATGTTTTTTGCAAATCTTGTTCCTCCTGTTTGGCGCGATGTTTTTTCTTACAAGGGAAAGCATAATTTTTTGGGTCATGGGGAAGTCAATGCCGATGTGCCCCTTCGTTATTTGGTAAGCCAGGCGCTTACAACAAGCCGCGCGTTAAATGAGTTTGTTGATTATAACGAAAGAAAAGGTGTTGCTCATTCTTTTGATCGAACAGGGATTCCGTTGGTCAATGCTAGACAAGAGGTGCAAGCAGTTATCAGTAGAGTCGAAGCGGCTTACGCCCAGTTTGATTCGGATCGGGCTTTTGCCGATGCCCTTCAAGAAAACCCCCAAGTTTTGGGTGATCTCAAAACCTTACTTAAATTCATTGTGGCCCATGGACATGAAACCGGGGCTGGGCGAGCCGCCGATGCCCTGATGAATTTGGATAATGGTTTGTATGTGCAAAGAGCCCTAGCTCCCAGAGCTGAAAATTTTCCCGAACATTATCAGATTGACGGTACCAACAAAGAAGAGGTGCTTGCTTTTTTGTCTCGTCTTTTGCCCCAAAACTTTGATCAAGAAATTGACCGCGAAGCCATTTGGCAAATCTGGCAGGATGCGTGGAATAATGGGGATGTCACCACCTTAAATACGCGTTTTGATCTGGATGACTGTGTGTGGGGTTTCCCCAAGGGAAGGATTCTTGATGGGGAAACCGTGAGTTTGAATCCTTTGGTTATTGCCATTGCGGCCATGGTGACACGGGATAAGCGCCCCATCGTTTTTAGAACCCATGCCTCGGCTTCCCGTATACGGGATTTTGTAAATCATCCAGAACTTGGAATTTTAAAATGGATTTTAACCTACAAGACAAATGAAGATCCTGCGGTGTCAGCTTATGATATTCAAGTGCAACGTGACACCAACCAAACTTACGAAGAATTGGCCTCATCGGATTTTAAGGCGTTGGAAGCATTGCGGGGTCATAACTACGATTTTGAAAAACTGGATCCAGAAATCCGTTTGCAGGCAGCGCTTAGTCTTATTGAGTGGCACATTAATGAAGCCTACCGGGGACAAAAGGGTTATGGGGGCAATGGTAATGGTTATATATTTTGCGATGACAAAATCGTGAATGCTGAAAACTATATTGCTTCCGGAGGGCGTGGGGCGGTGGTGATCGGCCGGCCTTTTACCGAAGAAGGTGTTGAACACAAGAAAAAGGGAACGCGTCATGTTCATCCCTCTGAAATTTTCAAGGCCATTGCCTTGATTCATCAACAAACCGAAGAAAATCCTGGGATCTTGGTTGATCTACGGTCCGCCCCGGTACGTCGTATCCAGGGTTCAGTGGGTCGGGTGTATGTGGATCATGAGTTCCGTGGTTTTTCAACGTCCTTTTCCCTGCCCACCATCAAACTTTTCGGGATTAAAAACCTGATGAGGGAAGAACTTCGTGTGCATGGGTGGCTTCCAAAACTTTTTGCCCTTCGATTACGCCTTTTAAGGAAAATGATGGGAAAAAATTATAGCCCCGACAAAACCTGGAAGGAAGTCATGAAAGAAGTCCAGGAAATCGTGGCTGAACATAAAAAAAGAATCGTTCCCATGGCCTTAAGGCCCCAACCTCCAGCAGAAGACGAGGAACAGGGCGCAGAAGTTCACTCCTTGGTTCCCTATGAACCAGCGGCCCAGAATTTTGTGGCTCGGATGACCCAACGTTTGCCTCGGAGATTTTGGAGGTTGTTAAAGGCGCTTAATCCTTGGCCACTGGCCCAACCCACCGTTCAAGAAACGGATCTGGCCACTCTGGCCCATGTATGGGGTGCTTTAGAAGTAATCCCGGACGGTTTGCATTGGGTTCTTGATGCCCATGAAACAACCGATGTGCAACCAACCATGATTAACAGAAAACCGCGGGCTGTTTCGATGGTTCATTTTAATGGGGAGGGAGAAAAGCGTTCGATTCAAAACATGCTTGATGCTTCTATGGATATTTTGGCTCTGGGAGGAACGGGATTTTTGTTTGCTGAAAACTTAGATGATGTGCATGCGGCCGCTCGTTATTTGGGTCAACAGAGAAAAAAAGTGGATATGGTGGCTTATTCCAAAACTCCTTTTGATACGCCAAAGAAACATGTAAGTCCCAAGGCGGCCCCACATAGGATTGCCCGTTATATGGTTTCCCCTGTAAAACTCAATGGGGGCTCAGCCAAAGTTTTTCCACTTGTTTTCCGCCGTATTTAAATGTTGATCCTTCGACTCAAACTCGGCCCCTTGGGGCCGAAATAAAAAAACGGATCAACCCTGAGCGATCCGCTTAAGGCGGAGAGTCGAAGGGTCGCTCAGGATGAAACTCGGGGGGCAGTTGTTCATAGCTTAGACGAGTTTTCCGATAAAAATCACGCGCATGGCGTCAGACAAGACGCGATCTACTTCATTAAGAGTTACAAATAATATTTTTGAGAAAGAAAATTTTTTCAAGAAACTGTAGGCACTTCCCAAATCATGGGGGGTCGGTGTGGTCCCGAGGATGGGAATCACGCCAAGGTGGTACCTATTCTTATCGGCATTGATCTGGATGGCAAGCGGTACATGAGCCCCTCCGCGGTTTCTATATTGAAAAAACTCCGCTTTGAGTTCTGTTTTGTAAATGAATTGCACCCTGAAATTGGCGAAGCAAAACCGCAGTAAATCATGGAGCTCATGGCTTTGCCCTTCCGATAAAAAGCTCGCTTCACCCTGGTCTTCCAAAAAAACGATGGGTTTTGTTTCGGTTCCCCGGGTTTTAAGCGTTCGAATCAGGAACATGGATTCCAAGGAGATTAATAGCTTTTTAGTTGTGGGGACCGAAATTCTCGATTGACGCGATAAATTAGTTAAGTCCAGGGGCAGCCCTTGCATTTTAGCGAGCGTAGCCAAAAGCAGCCGTAAGGTGGCATAAGGAAGCGTGGTTTGGACGATGAGTTTGAGATCGCGCTCCAGCATGGTGTTGAGTTGCGTTTCAAACTTTTGCTCGCGGATGGCAAGGTCGCATACGGAGAAAACCCCAGGGAGTCCCCCTTTTTGAAGGTACTCGGAATAGGCTTTGTGGGAAAAATATTTTGGGGATTTAAGGTCAAGACCGATAGTCTTGGCTTTCGCGATTTTCACCAAGGAGTCCGGCATGTCGTGCTCATGGAGCTCGCTCAAATCCATGGGTAAAAGGTCCCAGGCGATCATGCGGCCGGTGAGGGATTCTTTGATGGCCTTGCGGCTTGAAAATCTGACGGATCCGGTGAGTAAAAATTGTCCGGGCTTGGGATGTGTCCTGATACGCTCCTTCAACGCCGGGAACAAAGGCGGAGCCAACTGGCATTCATCGATAACAAAAGGCGTTTTTCCCATCTCATGGCCTTTTAAAAAACCTTCAGGGTCCCGGTTGGCGTAATCGAGGGCTAGTGCTTGGTCAAAAGTGCTGTATTGCCCGGCCAATTGGGCGACCAGCGTGGTTTTGCCCACTTGCCGATGGCCAAAGACGCCCGTGATGGGAGAATAGCGTAATGTCTTTTGGAGGAGCGGGGTAAGATGTCTATGGCGCGTATGAGGCATGGTTGGGAGATTAACATACCCTTGTAAAAATAGAAAAGGGGTTTTTTGTTTTTACAATGGTACATGAAGCCTTACTGTTATTTTTCCATCAGTATTTAAATACTGACATTGTAACTTTGTTTTGCTACTTCCCTTTTCATGACTTGGAAAAAAGAGCTATGTGTTGCCATTGATGTGGCCCTTAAAGCGGGGGAGATCATTGCCAAATATTATCAAACCGGGGTGGCTGTTCATCACAAATCAGCCGAACAACCTGTCACTATTGCTGATCGCGAAGCTGATGCCATCATAAAAAAAATAGTTTTATCGGCATTTCCAAATGACGGATGGTTTTCGGAAGAAACAACCGATAATGCCCAACGTCTTTCCAAAAGACGTGTGTGGATTGTGGACCCGCTTGATGGAACCAAGGAATTTATCGGGGGTGTTCCTGAATTTGCGGTTTCCATCGCTTTGGTCGAAAATGCCCGGCCCGTTGTGGGGGTTGTTTATAATCCGGCCACAAGCGAACTTTTTTATGCGTCAAAAAAGGGCGGAGCCTTTTTTGGGGAAAAGAGAATCCATGTTTCGGATGAAAAAGATTTTAAAAAATCCAGAATCCTGGCCAGCCGTTCTGAATTGGGTCGCGGGGAATGGAAAAAACATGAAGGCCGGTTTCAGATAGTTCCTTCGGGGGGCATGGCCTTTAAAATGGTGCAAGTGGCTTGCGCCCGGGCGGATGCCAGTTTTAGTTTGCAGCCCAAAACGGAATGGGATTTTGCCGCAGGCCTTTTGATTGTGGAGGAAGCGGGTGGGGTTGTTTCTCAAATTGATGGAAGTCGTTTTGTATTCAACAAAAAAGATCCCCTGGCCACCGGCATTGTTCATTCCAACCCCTTTTTATATTCAAACATCATGGATCTGATAAAAACGTAGGGGCGTATCCTGCCTGAGGCAGGCACGGCGTGATACGCCCCTATGAAAGGCCACCCTATGTTTTCCCCCGAACTTTTAATGCCCGCAGGCAATCTTGAAAAGCTTCAATATGCTTTTGCTTATGGGGCCGATGCGGTTTATGCCGGGATGCCGCAGTTTTCACTGCGTGCCCGTGAAAATGGTTTTAGGGAAGAAACCATTTTTGAAGGGGCGGCCTATGCGCATCAAAGGGGGAAAAAATTTTATCTGACGGCCAATATTCTGGGGCACAACCGGAAGATCCATCTTTTCCTTAAAAAAATGGATGAACTGATCAAGGCCGCACCGGATGCGCTTATCATGGCTGATCCGGGTTTGGTAAGTCTGGTCAAAGAACGGCACCCGCATGTCCCCATTCATCTTTCAGTGCAAGCCAATGTCATGAACTGGGCGGCCGTTAAATTTTGGCACAAGGTGGGGGTGAGCCGTATTATTCTTTCACGTGAATTGTCCATTGAAGAAATCAAGGAAATCAAAAATCAGGTTCCCGAAATGGAGTTGGAGGCTTTTGTCCACGGAGCCATTTGCATTGCCCATTCGGGCCGGTGCCTCCTTTCCAATTATTTTGGGCATCGCGATGCCAACCAGGGTTTGTGCACCAATGCCTGCCGCTGGCCTTATAAATTGTATGCAAAGCCGCAACTAGAAGAAGAAGACCCTCAAAATCGTCTGGAATTGTTGGCTGATTTTTATCTGGAAGAAAAAGAACGCCCCGGCCAGATGATGCGTATTGATGAAGATGAACATGGAACCTATATCATGAATGCCCGCGATTTGATGGCCATCGAACATTTAAAAGACATGTGGGAGGCCGGTATTGATTCCTTCAAAATTGAGGGGCGAACCAAGTCGGTTTATTATTTGGCCATTACCACTAAAACCTATCGTCGCGCCATCGATGACATGATGGCGGGGAAGGCGTTGAATGAGGACTTAATCCGCGATTTAAACAAAATTCACAACCGTGGTTATACCCCCGGTTTTTTGGTGGAAAAAACAGACAGCTCTCTACAACGATATGAATCGGGCATTACAGATATTTATTCCCAGGAATTTGGGGGAATGATTTTGGCTAGCCGCCCCGGAAGCTTGTTTGTCGCCCCCCGGAACAAATTAAGTTGTGGGGACAAGCTTGAAGTCATCACGCCGGAAAATAGTTTCCATTTTACCATCAATGCCATTCGCGATGAGGCCGGGCATTCTTTGGAGGCCATTCACGGGGGCAAGCTCCCTGCCTGGATTATGGGGGATGTTCCTGAGATTTCTTCCTATGCCCTTGTGTCCAAAGTTTGTGCATCTTCTACAGAAGAAATGCACAAATCGAGGCTTTTAATCAGTCCGTCATGCAGATCATAGACGACACCATGAACGGATAGCGGTTGGCCTTCCTTCCACGCCTTACGGACAGTTTCAGTGTGGCATGCGTTTCGAACCTGTTGATGAATATTCAGTTCGCATAATTTGCTGAGACGTTGATCAAAATCAGGAATGTTTTCAAGTTGGGCCTTGTTGCGCTTTGAAAGATCTTTGATGGGGGCAAGCCATTTGTCAATCAATCCCAGTTTTTTATTTTCAAGGGCCCCCTGAACGCCGCCGCAACCATAATGTCCGCACACAATGATGTTTTTTACCTTTAAAAACTCCACGGCAAATTGAATGACAGAAAGGCAGTTTAAATCGGAAGGAATTATTTGGTTGGCGATATTGCGATGAACAAAAACTTCGCCCGGGTTTAACCCCACAATCGTATTCGCCGGCACCCGCGCATCCGAGCACCCGATCCACAAATATTGGGGATTTTGAATCCCCACCAGGTCCTGGAAGAAATGAGGATTTTCCCTAATGCATTGCTTGGCCCAGGATTTATTATTGGCAAGAAGTCGATCGATGGGTTTCATTTTTTTGTGTCCTCGTAGTGAGAAGTAATCCTATGGGCATTTCAGGAATTAATCCAATTATGGGCAAATTCTTCGGCTTTGTCTTGAGCGATCATATATCTTTTCTCAAATCCTCCACCGACTTCACCAAATTCGTGAGCATTTTGGCGATGACATCGAGTTGTTCATAATAGCCGGAATATTGGATGTCGTTGATTAAATTTTTTCGGTGTAAAACTTGTATGATCGGAACACATTCGAAGGTAGATCCGCGAGCGATCCAGAAAAATTGGCGTTTTTCACCTTTGTGCCATCGGCCATTGCCTTCGGCGATGTTGAGGGGGATCGATAAGGCAGCGCGAGAGAGTTGGTCGATCAATGAGTAAGAGGTTTTGCCTTTAAGTGATTCACAGAGGGACTCAATGGCTTCGACCCAGTCTAGAGCTTTTTGATAGACTTCCAAATTTTCAAACTGAAATGGCATTTCTTAAACCTCTATTTTCTCGACTTTTCGCCAACTTCAAAGCACAGAAACACAGAAAATAGATAATTGAAAATGGAAAATAGAGGACGACTTTTCTGGCGAAAAGTCGTTGCGCTCCCGACTGGACGATTTTAGAACTGCGTGCGCCGAGCTGGCGTTAGCAGCCTAACTATCATATCGCCACTTTGTGTCAATTACTCCTGCTTTTACAAGGGGATGACACACATGGCAATCCAAGCAGCAAAGATTTCTGAAAGAGACATCACACGATCCATCCGCGATTACCTGACCATCCGAAAGGTTTTCCACTGGAAGGTTTTTCAGTCCCTCGGGGCGACCCCCGGCATTTCCGACATTCTTGGTATCCTTCCCTGCCGATGTGAGTGCGGTCGCAAGTACGGGCAGATGTTGGCAATTGAAGTCAAGACAGCCAAAGGCCAGCTTTCCGAACCACAGGAAAATTTCCTCCACAATGCAGAACAGGCCGGCGCTCTTACCATCGTGGCACGCGGGGTGACGGACCTGATTGAGAGGGGGATATGACCGCCCCCTTCATTACTCTAGTTTGTGGGAATTGCCGAAAACCATTTTCGGTCAGCCTCGCCCTTTACCGACAGAGCGTTGAAAGAAACTCCCCTCGCAGCTTTTGTTCAAGGCATTGCAGCGGCGCCGTAAGGCGGCGAATGCCGATAAAAATCAAATTCCGTCAATGGGCTGATTTTGAGGAAAAACTGCGGAGGGATATTTTGATTTCCCGGCCGGTGATCACGCTCAGCCAGATGTCCCCTGAAAAACAAGAGGAGATGAGGCGACTGTATAGTCGGCCAAGAGAGCAAGAAATCGATTGAAATGGATTTTATAGGTCTCACAATTATTTTTATACCGAACCACGTTATCAGGAGGGCAAATGCCGGCATCAAGACTTCTTCGAAAGGTAACGATTGAAGGTCGCGAGCTCGTAAATCTCGCCGCTCAAAAAGCGGGAGGCCTCGAGAAACTCGCCCAAGCAATCAACTACCGATACGATTCGCTCGTTTCCATCCGAAATGCAGGACTCTTAAGCCGGAAGCTGGAGAAAATTCTCTACGCTTATCTTCAACTAGATCAAAAAGAGGCGGCTTAATATCGTGGCTATCCGCATCCAAGCTAAACTCAACCGGCCTGAGCTCTTAAGATTCATGAACGCTATTGATGAGAAGACTCTTCGAAAGGTTGTCTCGCGTTCGCTTAACCGGACCGGCATCACTATTCGGAAGGAAGCCGCGCAACGGATTCAGAAAAAAATTAAACTTCCCTCCAAAGATATCAAAGACGCTCTTCCCATCCGGAACAAACCCAAGGCCAGCGAGCCCATTGATTCACAGGAGTTCACCATTGCTGCCAGCGCAAAGGGTATTTCCTTAAGCAAGTTCAAACCCCAACAAGTCGCCGCGGGTGTCAGCGTTAATATCACGGGCAAACGACAGGTCATCAGACACGCTTTTCTTATGAAAAAGAGAACGGAGAGCGGACGCTACCCTGTCATGAGGCGCGTTAAAGTGCGTGATCCCAACACCCAATCAAGACGCAGCGATAAGGGGGCGGAGCTGCCCATTGAGAAGCAGGCTTACAAAAGTATCGCGAGCATTCTGCCTGAGATCACGGATCAACTCGCTCCCATTGCCGAGGAGCGCTTCGCAACCGAGTTTGAGCGCAATTACAAATACCTCACCCAGCGAGGTGGCTCATGAAATCACGGGTCCTTCCCCGCCAAGATACAGTGCGGGTGGCCAAAGGCGCAGAATTTCGCCAGCGACAGGGAGAATTTTGACTTGTGGAAAAGCCAAATAAATCAAGAGTCAGTGACTCGCAGGTTCAGGAAATTATCGCCTGCAAGAAGATCGAGGTCGTGGAGATTAAAAAGCTCCGAATCAACGAGCGGAATGCCCGTCTTCACAGCGACGATCAGATTCGCCAGTTGATGAAGAGCATCGAGAAGTTCGGATTTACCGTTCCGATCTTGATCGACGAAAAGAAAATGGTGATCGCCGGCCACGGACGTCTCGAGGCTTTGAAAAGACTTGGGCACAGAAAGGCGCCGGCCATCCTCCTCAATCACTTAACCGAAAACGAAAAGCGAGCCTACGTCCTGGCCGACAATCAGATTCCTATGCTGGCGGACTGGGATCTCACCCTCTTGAAGGAGGAATTGGATTTTCTGAATCAGGAGGGTTTTGAACTTGAGGACATCGGCTTCGGGAATGAAGAGGTTCAAAATATTTTCGAGACGGAAGAAAAGGAATGGAAGAAAGGATTAACCAATGAGAACGACATCCCTGATCCTCCCAGCAAACCTAAAACCAAGCTGGGCGATATTTACCAATTGGGTTCTCACCGATTGATGTGTGGAGATGCAACCAATACCGGCCAGGTCGAGAAACTCTTAGGTGGCCTCAAGCCAGTGTTGATGGTGACCGATCCCCCTTACGGTGTGAACTACGAACCAGAATGGCGCAATGAAGCCGCGGAGAAAGGCAAGATCGCCTACGCCGCCCGCGCTCTGGGAAAAGTTGAGAACGATGATCGGGTTGATTGGACCGAAGCGATCCGCCTCTTTGATGGCGATGTCGCTTACGTCTGGCATGCCGGAGTTTACGCTGCCCAAGTTGCCGATAGCCTTATGCGGGCCGGCTACGAAATTCGCTCGCAGATCATCTGGGCCAAGCAAGGCTTGGTTATTTCCCGAGGTCATTATCACTGGCAACATGAACCCTGCTGGTACGCGGTCAAAAAAGGAAAGACCGGTCACTGGTCGGGGGACCGGAAACAAACCACTCTATGGCAGATCGCGAACCGCAATCCCCGTGGTGGCGAAATCGAGGATGCCAACACCGACCACCGCACCCAGAAGCCGGTTGAATGCATGCGCCGGCCGATCGTGAACAATACGAAGCGCGGAGAATCCGTTTATGATCCCTTTCTTGGAAGCGGCACATCATTGATTGCGGCCGAGAGCACAGGAAGAGTTTGCTACGGGATGGAGATCGATCCCCGCTACTGCGACATGATCGTCAAACGCTGGGAAGATTTCGTCGGAAAGAAGGCACAGTATGCCTAAAAAATCTCCCGACGGAAATTTGATGTCGATTTCAGCTTACGCGAGACATCGCAAGGTCTCGCTTGCGGCTGTCCAAGATGCCTTGAAGCGTGGACGGATCCGGTTTTCCGATTCTAATGGAAAATGGATCAACCCTGTTCATGCCGACAGGGACTGGTCCCAAAATACAGATCTCTCTAAGGTAAGAGACGATAACGAATCGACCAAAGGTTATGCCACGGCTCGGGCGGCCCGCGAGCATTACCTCGCCCGCCTGGCCAAACTCGAATTTGAGGAGAAAAGCGGAAAGCTCGTTGATGCCGAGAAAATGAAAAGAGATGCTTTTGAGATCGCCCGCACGGTCCGCGATCATATTTTGAATATCCCCGACCGGATCAGCGCGGAACTGGTCGGCATCACCGATCAGCCCACCATGCACGCTGTCCTGACACGCGAGCTCAATACCGCCCTCCGGGAGCTTTGCGACCATGAATCAAGATGACTGTTACCGAGAAGGTTTTTATGGCGGCTTCAGGCCCGATCCAATCCTGACGGTCAGCGAGTGGGCTGATACTTACCGCATGCTCTCACAGAGGGCCTCCGCCGAACCGGGGAAATGGAGAACGGAGAGGACACCCTATCTCAAAGAGATCATGGATTCACTTTCTGCGATGAGTCCTGTTCAGTCTGTCACCTTGATAAAAGGCGCTCAATTGGGAGGAACTGAAGCCGGCAGTAATTGGATCGGCTACATCATCGATCACGCGCCGGGGCCAGTGCTCGCCGTCCAGCCGACTGTCGAAATGGCCAAGAGAAATTCGAAGCAAAGAATCGAGCCTCTGATCCAGGAATCTCAAAGACTCCGGGAAAAAGTAAAATCCCCCCGTTCGCGCGATTCGGGAAATACAATTCTGGCAAAAGAGTTTCCGGGAGGACTTCTTGTCATGACCGGTGCCAACTCCGCCGTGGGACTTCGTTCACTTCCTGCCCGTTATCTTTTTCTGGATGAGATTGATGCCTATCCCGGCGACGTCGACGGTGAAGGAGATCCGGTATCTCTGGCCGAAGCGCGTGCGAGAACCTTTGCGCGGAGAAAAATCTTCAAGGTTTCCACACCTACTATCGAAGGCAGGTCGCGTATCCAGTCCTCTTACGAGGCTTCCGATCAAAGAAAGTACGAAGTCCCTTGCCCGCATTGCAGTTTTTTTCAGGAACTCATCTGGCCCCGAGTCAAATGGGAGAAAGGCAAAATCAGCACGGCTCACTATATTTGCGCCGGTTGCGAACAAGCGATCGGAGAACATCACAAGACGTCCATGCTTTCCAAAGGAAGATGGGTCGCCAAGAATACCAATCCGAATCCAAGGCACGTCGGTTTTCATCTGAACAGTCTTTATTCTCCCGTCGGTTGGTTTTCCTGGGCCGATGCTGCCGAACTATGGGAATTGGCCCAAAAGAATCCGGATCGGCTGAGAAGCTTTGTGAATACGGTCTTGGGAGAAACCTGGAAAGAAAAAGGAGATGCTCCGGAGTGGCAAAGAATTTTTGAACGACGTGAATCTCATGAGTTTAACCGAGTGCCCGCAGGTGGAATTTTTATCACCGCGGGAGTTGATGTGCAAAAAGATCGCCTTGAATGTGAAATCGTCGCATGGGGTGAAGATAGGCAAAGCTGGTCGATCGATTATCGGGTTGTTCCGGGAGACACCAACGAAGAGTCACCTTGGAATGAACTCTTCGGTTTCTTAAATGAGCAATTCACGTGTGAGACAGGCGGCGCACTTCCAATCCGGATGATGGCGATCGACTCCGGCTACAATACTCAAATTGTCTACAACCAGGTCCGCAAACATCCGATCAACCGCGTGATCGCGGTCAAGGGATCCGACTTTTCCCAAATGGTCATCAGTTCACCTTCTACCGTCGATGTAGATTTCAAAGGCCGGAAGATCCGACGCGGCGTGAAAGTCTGGACCGTCGGGAGCGGCATCGTAAAGACGGAACTTTACGGCTGGCTCCGCCTGGACAAGCCTACTACGGAAGGCGAACCTTATCTCGCCGGTTATTGTCACTTCCCCGAATACGACGAACACTATTTCAAAATGCTGACCGCCGAGCAGATGGTTGTCCGAGTCACCAAGAGTGGCGGCCGGCGGTATGAATGGGAAAAAATTCGGGAAAGAAACGAGGCTCTTGATTGCCGAATCTATGCCCGCGCAGCAGCGGCCCTTTCCGGCCTGGACCGTTTCACAAAAGATCAATGGCAGGTGTTGAAAAATCAAAGATCGATTGAAATAGGAAAAACTCGTCCTCAGAATCCTTCGCAGGACCATCAGAAGAAAAGAAAGGCTTCTCCTTTTTTAAAACAAGACCGGTCTTTCTGGTGAAACGATATGGCATTCACTCAAGCTCAAATCGATGCATTGGAAAAGGCGATTGCCGAAGGCACAACCCGCGTCAAATATCAGGACCGCGAAGTGACCTACCGCTCTCTTGAGGAGATGATGCAGATCCTGAACATGATGAAAAAATCTCTGGGACTCACCTCCGGGCAGATCAAGGTGATCAAACCGGAATTCGACAAAGGGCTTTGATAATGTCCGAAAAACATTGGATCGATCGCCTCATTTCCTATTTCAACCCCAAAGCCGGGGCAAAACGGGCGCGTTATCGGGCCGTTGAAGATCTATTTCAGAGTCCATCAAAACGTCGCTACGAAGCAGCAAGTATTGGAAGAAGGACCAAGGGATGGAACGCGTTGGATACCGGCCCCAACGCCGAGGTCAAACCTGCTTTGAACCGACTTCGCGCACGCTCGCGCGATCTGGTGAGGAATAACTCCTACGCGAGCCGAGCAATCCAAGTGATTTCCTCCAACGTGGTCGGCACGGGCATCATCCCACAGCCCAAGAATAAAAAAATCGACGAGCTCTGGAGTTCTTGGGGCGACACTCTTCAGTGTGACTCCGAGGGACAAAATAATTTTTACGGGATCCAAGCCTTGGCTCTGCGCGAAATCACGGAGGCCGGTGAGGTGTTGATCCGTAAAATCATGCGCCGGAATTCAGACGGATTCCAAGTGCCCCTTCAATTGCAGGTGATCGAAGCGGACTTTCTCTATGACTTGACCGATCGGGCAATTCCGGGCGGCGGTTTCCTCAAACAAGGGATCGAATTTGATTCTCGAGGAAACCGGGTGGCCTATCATCTCTACCGGCAACACCCTGGCGAGACGAGTTTTCCGGGAAACAATTTTGAAAGTGTTCGTATTCCGGCAAACGAGATTCTGCACATCTACCGGAAAGACAGGGCCGGACAGATCCGAGGTGTTCCGTGGGGATCGCCTGCACTGCTAAAACTCCGTGATTTTGACGACTATGACGACGCCCAATTGATCCGCCAGAAAATCGCCGCATGTTTCGCCGCTTTTGTGATGGATAAAGAAGCTTCGGATGGCCCCGGAACTGAGAGTGATGTCTTGGATAAAAAACTCGAGCCGGGTTTGATCTATGATCTTCCTCCCGGAAAAGAAATCACCTTCGGCAATCCTCCGGCGGTGGGCCTAGAATATGAACCCTACGCGGCCGTCACTCTTCGGGCCATCGCAACTGGATACGGTGTCACTTACGAATCGCTTACTCAGGATTATTCCCGGGTCAATTTTTCCAGCGGCCGTATGGGATGGATCGAGTTTCATCGGAATGTGGAGCAATGGCGTTGGAACATGCTGATTCCCAATCTTTGCGAGCCGGTCTGGGACTGGTTTGTAGAGGCGGCCGAGCTTGCTGGCCACGTTTCGGTGAACCGCGTCAAGAAAGCAACGTGGACTCCTCCGAAACGAGAGATGATCGATCCCGTCAAAGAGACGGAGGCCCAGGTCACGGCTATCCGCGGAGGCTTGAAGACGCTATCTGAAGCGATCCGGGAACAAGGAAACGATCCGGAAAAGCAGATGGAAGAAATGGCGCACGACAATGACCTGCTCGATCAGTACAAGCTGAAACTCGATTCGGACCCACGGAATTCCACTCCGTCCCAAAAAAATCCCACTCCAAACAATAATCCATAAAAATCGATTGCAACCCCGTTTCTCGTCCTCATGATGAACGTCAAAGAGGAACAACTCTTTCAAGGTTTTTAAACCATGCGGCGCGAGAATACTTTGAAGAAAACTCAAATCAATCTTCCCCCTCTCTTTTTTCGCGGAGGCTTTGAGCCGGAGACGCTGGACGCTGAAAAGCGCACCATCATGCTCCGCTGGTCGACCGGCGAGAAAGTTTTGCGCGGCGGTTTTTTCACAGACCCCTTTTACGAAGAGCTCTCTTTGAGTCCTGATTCGGTTCGTATGAACCGGCTCAAGAACGGAGCACCTCTTCTCAATACTCACTCCAATCAAAATGTCCTGGATCAGATCGGCGTCGTTGAAGACGCGTGGTTAGAGAATGGCAGCGGCTTTGCGCGCGTCCGCTTCAGCGAGCGTGCCGATGTAGCTCCCATCTTTCAAGACGTGAAAGCGGGCATCATCCGCAATGTCTCAGTGGGGTATCGCGTTTATCGCTTTCAAGATGTTTCAGGAGAAAATGACAAACTAAAAACGTTCCGAGCAACCGATTGGGAACCAATGGAACTTTCGATGGTGCCTGTTGGAGCTGATTCGGGAGCATCGGTCCGATCCCATGAAAAGGATTTAAACGCGTGCGAGGTCGTGGAGCGCACGGAGGAAAATAAAAATGAGGAGACACTTATGAAAGACCAGAACCAGCCCCAAAGGGGCGTTGAGGGGGAGGCTCTGCGGGCTTTGCCCGTGGAGGGGGCGACGCGAGCCCCTATAGTCAACCCGGAAGCGATCCGAAAGGAAACGCTCGAGCAAGAGCGTAAAAGAACTTCCGAGATCACCCAGCTTACCCGAAAATTCGGGATGGAAGAGGCGTTCTCCCGGAAGCTGATCGAAAGCGATGTGCCTGTCGATGAAGCCCGCCGGCAGATCCTCGATAAACTCGCCGAACGAAGCGACCAGAACAAAATTTTAAATCAAGTGAGTGGCATCGAAGTCACTCGTGACGAAGCAGATGTTCGTCGCGCTGGGGCCGTCGAAGCTCTGATGCATCGGTACGATCCCAAGGTCAATCAGTTGACCGAGAAGGCTCATCCCTTTGCAGGTATGAGTCTCCTGCGTCTTGCCGAAGAAATGCTTTTGAGGAATCACCAAAAAGTTTCAGGTCTTTCCAAGATGGAACTGACCAAGCGGGCTTTTTTATCCACGAGTGATTTTCCCGAAATTCTTTCGGCAGTCGCCAACAAAACACTCCGCCAGGCTTATGATATGGCACCCCAGACCTTCCGGCCTTTTGTCCGTCAGGTCTTCAATGCAGATTTCAAACCGGTTTCCCGGGTCCAACTGAGTGAAGCTCCGAAACTCGAAAAAGTAAATCAGAGCGGCGAATTCAAATACGGATCCATGAGCGATTCGGCCGAGAAGTACAACCTGGCCACCTTCGGAAAGATCATCGCGATCAACCGCCAGGTGATCATTGATGATGACTTGGAAGCCATGACTCGGATCCCGGCATTATTCGGTCGTTCCGCGGCCGATCTCGAGAGCGATCTGGTTTACGGTGTCATCACTGGCAACGCAGCAATGTCCGACGGCATCACTCTTTTTCATGCCAACCACAGCAACTTGGGTGTACCAGCGGCTCCCGGAGAAGCTGGATTTGGAGAAGCTCGCGAGAAAATGCGAACCCAGACCGGCCTTCAAAAAGGAAAAGATAAACAGTTTTTGAATGTCACAGCCCGCTATCTGATTGTGCCGGCGGCTTTGGAGACTGCGTCTCAGAAGCAATTGACCGCGATCACAGCCAACGTCGCAAATTCGGTGAATGTTTTTTCCGGGGCTTACGTCCTCATCACCGAACCGCGTCTGGATGCTGATTCGAAAAGGACCTGGTACATGGCGGCTGACCCTTCACAGATCGACACGATCGAGATCGCCTACCTGCAGGGGCAGGCCGGTGTTTACACAGAAACCGAACAAGGTTTCGATATCGACGGGATCAAGATCAAGGCAAGGCTCGATGTTGGGGTAAAGGCAATAGACCATCGTGGTCTTTTCAAAAACCCCGGCGTGTAATTTTAAAAGAGGAGGAGAAAATTTATGCAAAATTTTGTGCAAGAAGGAAACACGATCACGGTTGCATCACCGGCTATCGTCAAAAGCGGAGACGGTGTTTTGGTTCAAAACACATTCGGTATCGCAGCCTTTGACGCGAATCTGGGGGATCCGCTGGAAATCGTTTTGGAGGGAGTTTTCATCCTTCCAAAAGCCGCAGCAATGATCCCTCAAGGGGTAAAGGTCTTTTGGGATGATGTGGCAAAGAACGTGAACCCTGTCGCGGGAAATCTGGAGATAGGGATTGCCACAGCCGATTCGCCAGCTGTTGAATTCACCGTGAATGTTCGGCTGAACGGTTCTTTCTAAGATGAATTATGTCCTGGCTAGAAACATGCGGTCTTGTTCTGGGCAACTGTTTGACCACGTTCGGAGAGGACGTCGTTTACACACCTCAGGGACAAGCCGCCGTCAATATGACGGGGATTTTCGATGAGCTCTACGAGGGTGTTGATCCGAACACCAACGCGATCATCACTTCCCGGCAACCTATTCTGGGAATCCGGGATTCCGATCTCGGACAAACGCCCAGACAGGACGACCAGGTTCTCGTGAGAGGAATTTTGTATCGCGTGAAGGAAGTAGAAACTGACGGGCAAGGCGGAAGCAGACTGTATCTGCATAAGGTGGGCTGATGCATCCAAGAAAACAGATTCGAGACAAAGTGGTTTCGCTCCTCATCGGAAAAACAGATGCGGCGAACAATATCTTTCCCTCAAGAGTGAGGCCCATTGAAGAGCAAATGCTCCCGACTGTTCAAGTCTACGCGAACTCGGAGAGTACGGAAATCTGGCAGGAGGCTCCAAGGGAGTATGAGCGAAAGCTTTCCCTGTCAGTCCAGATAACGGCCAAGGCCGACGACAGTCTGGAAGATGTGCTCGATGCAATCGCGATCCAGGTCGAAGATGTTTTGAGACAGGACCATACGCTCGGAGAATTATGCAGAGACGTGATTTTATCGGGAACCGAACTCACGCTGAATCAAAACGGCGACACGCTGATTGGCTCCTGCAACATCACTTATGACATTTTGTATTACACCCAGGCGGTCGCGGATCGGATTCCTGAGAACGGGTACAACGATTTGAACACGATGGATATTAAATATCATACACCGACGACTCCTCAGAATCAGAATGATGCCGAGGATGTTTTGGATTTGTCGCAATAAGGGGGTTTCATGGAGATCAAATTTTTAAAGCCGGCCCCGGGCGTGAAAATACGGGATCCCAGGACAAAAGAATTCCTGCCCATCGATGGCCGCAGGGTCGAAATGACTGTTTATTGGAACCGCCGGATTCAAGACGGAACAGTGGTGGCTGTCGAAAATCAGATGGCCTTTCCGAAAACTGAAAAACTCACGATTGAAAAGTCCCCGGCTGACAAGTCTACGACCGACACATCTTCGAAGAGAGGAAGTGATCTATGACCATTTCATTCAACCAGATTCCTAATGATCGCCGTGTCCCGTTTGTCTACATCGAATTCGACAACACGCGGGCGGTGACTGGCCCACAGACGCAACCCTACAAGATTCTTCATATCGGCCAAAAGATCGCCGCAGGTAGCAAGCCGGTCTTGGTTCCCGTACAAATAACCAGCGTGGATCAGGCTGCGGACTATTTCGGGAATGGATCCATCCTCCACCGCATGCTGAAAGGTCATTTCGATAACAACACATCGACGGAGGTCTGGGCGCTTCCTTTGAATGATGACCAAGCGGCCGTCAAGGCGACTGGAACTTTACTTTTCGCGGGTCCCGCGACGGAATCCGGAACCCTCTATGTTTACATTGGCGGTGACAGAATCAAAGTTGGCATTACCTCCGGAGATACCGGCCCTCAAATCGCGACCGCTTTGAAAGCGGCCCTTGATGCGGCGACCTATCTTCCGATTACGGCAACCATCAATAACGATACTGTCACGGTAACGGCCAAAAACGGTGGTGATACCGGCAATTTTATCGACCTTCGCCACAGCTATTATGACGGAGAAAAAATTCCCTCGGGAGTGACGCTGACAATTACCCCGATGGCTGCTGGAGCCGGTAATCCCGATGTCGACGGAGCGTTCACCGCAATCGGCTCCGAGCAATACAACGTGATTGTCGTTCCCTATACCGATCAATCGAACCTGACCAAGATTGATACCGAACTTTCGGATCGTTGGGGACCGATCACCCAGAACGATGGATTTGCTGTCACCGTTTCGAATGTCGATTACGCAAGCCTGGTGGCTTTGGGAAACGGACAAAATTCGGAACATCTCTCGATCGCGGGAACTCCGAAGTTTCCAACCCTCCCGTGGCAAATCGCCGGTGCGCTGGGTGCCATCGTCGCCTATTACGGCTCCATCGATCCGGCCAGACCCTTTCAAACCCTTGCCTTAAACGGTGTCCTTCCTCCGCAGGTGGGAGAAAGACTCACCGACGATGAAAGGAATCTCCTTCTCTACGACGGGATTTCCACGCTCTTGATCGACGCCGGCGGCAAGGCACGGATCGAACGCATGATTACGACCTACAAAACAAATGCTTTCGGTGCTGCCGACACTTCTTATCTCGATCTGACTACGATCCTCACGCTTTCTTACCTCCGTTATGATTTGAGAAATTATATTTTGAGAAAATACCCGCGCCACAAACTGGCCAATGACGGGACAAGATTTGGTCCCGGTCAGGCCATCGTGACACCCAAGCTGATGAAGGCTGAGATCATCGCCAAATTCAGGGAATGGGAAGGCATCGGACTTGTCGAAGACATCACGCAGTTTAAAAATGATCTTATTGTTGAGAGAAACCAGGGCGATCCAAATCGTCTGGATGTTCTCCTGCCGCCCAATATCGTGAATCAGTTGATCGTGACGGCGGCCCAGATTGGATTCGTCTTATAAAACGGATCCACAAGTGGATCCTTGGTAAGGAGGAGGATTTATGGCCCAGAGACGTGCAGGAATTATTTTTCTGAAGATTGACGGTGAGCAGTTTGATGCCAAGGGAAGTTTCACTTACGGCATGGGAAAACCGAATCGGGAATCGATCATGGGTTCCGATGGATTCCACGGCTACAAAGAAATGCCGCAGGCAGCCTTCATCGAGGGCGAGATCACTGACAGCAAGGATTTGGACGTCGATAAACTTGCGGCCATTACCGATTCAACGATTACGCTCGAGCTGGCCAACAGCAAAGTCGTGGTCTTGAGGAACGCTTTTTCAACAAACAAGGATGGTCTCTCGGGTCAGACGGAAGAAGGCAATATTCCCGTCCGTTTCGAAGGGGCCAGTGCCGAGGAGGTACGTTAATGGAAACCAAGGAACTCAAACTCAAGGCACCCATCCAGTTCGGATCCGATAAGATCGAATCTCTCACCTTCCGAGAAGCGAAGGCCAAAGATTTTCGGGACATGCCCATTACACCGAAAGTCGGGGATCTTTTAAATGTCGCAGCGAAACTCTCGGGGCAACCACCTTCCGTGATTGATCTACTCTCTCCGGGTGACATGACGGAGGTCTTGACACTCATGGGGGAATTTATGGGGCCTGGGCCAGCGACTGGCGAGAGTGCCTCGGCTCCTTAGCCTACGCCTTCCATTTTCCTCCCTCTGAACTCTGGGAGATGGATATCGCGGAGATCCTCTTCTGGATGGATCGACTGAAGGAGGTTCTACCACGTGGCCGGTGAAACATTCAAACTCGGGTTAGTTCTCAAGGCTTTCGACGGCGTCACCGGACCTCTCCGGAAAATCAACGCCTCCCTCGAGCAATTTCAAAAACCGATACGGAAATTTGAAGGACAACTAGGCGCGCTTGTTCAAAGCACCGGTCTAGGACGCTTGGGTGAATCTTTCGCTGGTATCGGAAGAGCCACTTCGAATCTCGGAAGCGCGGTCACTTCACTCGCTGGAAAATTCGCGCTGTTAGGAAGCATCGCCGGGGCCGCCTTAACCAAGGTCATTTATGATACTGTCGAGACAGCAAGTCATCTCATCGATCTCAGAAATGCCACGGGAGCCGGCGTCGAATCGATTCAAACCCTGGGTTACGCCTTCGAGCAGTCGGGGGGAAACGCCGAGGATTTCCAGGCCGGCCTCGTTAAGTTCGCAAAAAATTTAGGCGATGCCCGAAGGCATGCGGGACCTCTCTTTCAGATTCTTCAAAAATACGACCGGCCTCTTCTCGATAAGATGCTCAAGACTAAGGATACCGGTGAAGCCTTACGGCTCTTTATCAATCGAATCTCGCAGGCAAAAACAGATACGGGAAGGCTGGCCCTCGCCACAGCCGCCGTCGGAAAAACCTCGAACAAGGCGCTGGCCTCTCTTGCCAAGGATGGCGCTGAAAATCTCAAGATGCTTGAGAAACAGACGCCGGGACTTATTTCGGAAGAGGATGCGGCACGGGCTGAAAGTTTCGGGGATGTCCTTCACCGTCTCTCACGACAATTAGGAGCAATGTCTCTTCCCATTGTCAGCGCCTTGATCCCGTCCCTGGATAGTCTTTCCCGGAAGCTCACTGATTTTCTGCACGGCAAAGAAGAAGCAATCCGGGCATGGGCGCATGATTTCGGAGAAAAACTTCCCGGCCGTCTAGAGGCCATTGGCAAAGCCTTTCAGGGCTTGTGGCAGAAACTTCTCCCGATCCGGAAGGCATTTTCCTGGATCATTGAAGATTCAGACAGGCTGCAAATCGCATTGGGAGTTTTGGCCGTACTCATCAGCTCAAAAGTCTTACTCGCCTTGGGAGGCTTGGTCCAAGCACTCGTGATGTTTGGCTACACTCTGCTTACGAATCCTATCGGCTGGTTTATTCTCGCGTTAGGCGCCCTCATCGGAATCGGTTGGTTGGTCGTCAGGAACTGGGAGAAGATTAAAGATTTTTTTGTCACCTTGTGGAACTCGCCGGCCGGCGCTGTTTTCAGAATGTTTTCCCCGCTCTGGTGGTTGATTCAAGCAGGCATTTATCTCGTGAAAAATTGGGATCAAGTGAAAGAGTTTTTCACCTCTCTCTGGAACGGCCCTGTGGGAGCCATCTTCAGGATGTTCTCTCCGATCGGCATGCTGATCACGGCCGGACAATTTCTCGCCAAACATTGGGAGAAAGTAAAAGACGTCTTTTCAAAAATCGTGGATCTCCTGAAAGAAATGTCTGGGTACTCGTCTCTCAAAAGATTTCTTGGTTTCGGTAAAGACGGAACCAAGATCACCGGCTTCAAAGAGTTCTTCGAACAAGAAGCCGAAGCGAAAAAGAACTTATTCGATGAACTGACAAGCGCAGCGGAACCTTTTTCTCCGCCAAAAACTTTGAACCTTCCTCAAGTTTCCGATGAAGGATTTTTGAAAAGCCTGTCTCAAATGTCGGATGTTGGAGCGCCCGGAGCGGTTCGGATGGGACCAGCTCTTCTCCCTTCTACAAACCCGGCGGACAACAGGACGGCGACGAGAATCGTAGCGAACAAATCCGAAGTGACGGTCAAGTTTGAAAATCTCCCCAAGGGGACACGAGTCGAGAGAGATCCGAGAGGCGAAGTGCCTCTCAACTTAAGTCTCGGTTATTCAATGGCGGGTGACTAATGGGATGGAGAGAAAGCTTACGCAAAGGTTCGTTCCGGGGCATCCCGTTTTTCGTGGATTCCTCTTCAGCCGGTTTTGGCCGGAGGAACGTGCTGCACGAATATCCCCTTCGGGATATCCCTTATGCCGAGGATTTGGGCCGCGCCCAGAAAGAATTCACGGTCGAAGCCTATGTGATCGGCAATGACTATCTGCGGGAAAGGGACTCCCTCATCTCCGCTTGTGAACGTCCCGGTCGGGGCGAATTGATTCATCCGTATTACGGATCCATTTTCGTTGTCGTTTCAGGAAAGATCAGGGTGTCGGAATCCACGTCCGAGGGTGGGGTTGCAAGGTTTTCCATCCCCTTTGTCGAAGCCGGAGAGCGTATTTTCCCCTCTGCTCGGAATGATATTTTCTCACGCATTGCCAATGCGAGGGATAATTTATTATCCAAGGCCCAAGCCGCGTTTGATCTCGCCTATCAGGTTCTCGAATTCCCACAATTTGTCCTGAATACGGCCAAGGAGACGGTGCGGGCCTTGTCCGATACGTTCACGGGAATCAAAGGGTCCATCGAAGGAACCTTTGCCGAGTTTTATCATTCCGCAAAACAAATTGCGGAGGACATCGATGATCTGATCCCCGATGCTGGGAAACTCTCGCCCGCAATTCTTGGAACCATTTCGAAGATCAGCACCATCTCTGAGGATCCTCGGGAGGTCATCGAGGCCTATAAAATTCTGATGAACTTTGGCGGCAAGGATTTTGGAGGAAAAGACATCCCAAATCAACCTGCCAGCAATCAACTTGATCCACCCGTCATCCCGGCCCTCGTCGCAGCCTTGGGCGGGACGGCAACCCGGGTTCGAGAAAAACAAAACCTGGATGCAATTGTCGGTCTTGTCAAACAGGCAGCAATCGCTTGGGTTGCTCCGATTGCAGCTCAAGCCGCTTATCCTTCACTTCAAGATGCCATCACCGCGCGGGACGAAATTCTGACTGTGATCGATCAACAAATGGAAGCAGAAGAGATCGACGATGATACCTATCAGGCCCTGCACGATGTAAGAAAAACCTTGAGCGAGGCCCTTCCTCCGCCTACCGAAGATCTTCCGAGCGTTGTTCCTTACCAAAATATTCAAACCAGACCGTCACTTGTCCTGGCTTATGACCTCTACGAAAAACTGGATCGTGAAACGGATATTGTTGAGCGCAACCAAGTCGAGCATCCCGGTTTTGTTCCCGGTGGCATCACGCTGGAGGTGATCCGTGATCGTTGAGGCAAGCCTCCCTGATGTTTCTCTTTTTGTGAACGGCCAGAAGTACGAAGGCTGGACTGAGGCTTCGGTCAAACGCTCCGTCAAAGCAATCGCCGGCGAGTTCAACCTGTCGGTGACCGATAATTGGGGCGGAACGGGATCGGTTTTCTTCATCAGCATCGGGGATGAGGCGCAGGTCAAGATCGGAGATGATGTTCTGGTCACGGGTTTTATCGAAGAAATTCAAAATTCCATCGATGCCTCCGGCCACACAGTGAGCGTCTCCGGAAGAGATAAAAGCGCGGACCTGGTGGACTGTTCCGCCATCTATAAAAGTGGCGAAATTAAAAATGCCGATCTTCTAAAAATTGCCCAGCTCCTCACCGAGCCTTTTGGTTTGTCCGTCCGGGCGGAAACTGATGTTGGAGCACCATTTCCGGGGTTTGTCATCAAGACCGGAGAAACCGTCTTTGAGGCTATGGATCGAGCCGCGAGGTTGCGAGGCGTTCTCTTTTCAAGTGATGGATTGGGAAATATCGTCATTACGAAGTTGGGGAAGAATAAAACCCAGACCTCGCTTATTGAAAGTCAAAACGTCAAACAGGCGAACCTTTCGCTGGATACCAAGGAGCGGTTCTCAGAGTATTTTGTGAAAGCTCAAATGAAAGGAACCGATCAGACACATGGCAAGCATGTCTCCCAAGTTAAAGGGGATGCCTCTGACCCAGTCATTAAACGATATCGCCCCCTGGTGATCATCGCCGAGCAACAGGCAAATTTAGCCGAGTCTAAAAAGAGAGCCCAATGGGAGGCCGCGGTCCGGGCCGCCAATGCCTCCAAAGTTTCCGTCACGGTTCAAGGATTCGAACAGAATGAAAGCGGTCCTCTCTGGCAAGTAAATGAGATCGTCTACTTCGAATCAAAAACTCTGGGCCTTAAACAGGAATTATTAATCGCGGATATCGAGTGGAAGATTTCCGGATCAAGCGGCCGCGAAACGGTCATGACTTTACAGAAGCCGGATGCCTTCATCCCCAAGCCTAAGGTGGAAAAAAAGAACGATCCTGTGGGGGAATACGAATTATGAAAGAGTTCCGCAAAATATTGGAACCTCTGAAGCGCCGAATTCTCATGTCTATCTCGCGCGCCGTGATCGAGACGATCAAAGATGATCAGGGGATCCAGAGCATGCAGGCGAGTTTGTTGGCCGATGAAGTTCAGGACGACATGGAGCGGTTTCAAAATTACGGCCTTACTTCACATCCTCCCAAAGGCTCTGAGGGCATCGCTGTTTTTCCGGGAGGTGACCGGTCCCACGGTCTTTTGATTGTGGTGGATAACCGGAAATACCGATTGAAAGGCCTTCAGGAAGGAGAAGTCGCTCTGTATTCCGACGAAGGCGATTACATCAAACTGAAGCGGGGAAATCAGATTGAGATCGTCACGCACACGCTGACGGTCAACGCCACCTCCGCGGTGAATATCACAACCCCCTCGTTCAATGTCACGGCACCGAACTCAAATTTCATCGGCAATGTCGGCATCGCGGGTGGGCTTGCGATGTTGAACTCAAACGGCGGCAGCGGAGACATCAATGCGTCCGGTCAGGTTTCCGACCACACAGGATCAATGGATCAGATGAGGGGAATTTATAACGGGCATAACCATAGCGATCCTCAAGGCGGAACAACCGGAGGACCAAATCAATCAATGTAAGGGCCATTATGTCAGACATCAAACTTGATACCCAAGACGGTCTTTCCTTCGACATTACGATGGAGAGCAACGACCTGAAATTGGATGATAGCCTCAAAACGGCAGTCATCATCAGCCTTTTCACAGACCACCGCGTGGTTGTCGATGAGTTACCCGCCGGCGAGAAAGACCGGAGGGGCTGGTGGGCCGACGCCTTGAATGACGACAAAGACCAGATCGGTTCCAAGCTATGGACATTGAAGCGGGAGAAAATCACCCAAGATCTCCTGGACCGGGCCAAACGGTATTGCGAAGAGGCCCTGCAATGGCTCATTGACGACCAGATCGCCCAAGACATCACTGTGTTTGTGGAAAGAGCAGGTCTCTACCAAATCTCGATTGCAATGGAAATTAAGCGTCCTCACGATGACCGTATCAGGTACCGCTACGGTTTTATCTGGGGAAGCAATGGGATTCAATAGACCAACACTTCAGGATATCAACGATCGGATCAAAACCGATCTGGAGACAAGGCTATCGACCGCTGGGGCTTTTTTACGGCGCTCGGTTATTCTTGTCGTCGGCCGCGTGCTGGCCGGTTCCTCACATCTTCTCCACGGGCATCTAGATTTCATCTCCAAGCAGGTCCTCCCTGACTCCGCCATAAAATCCTATCTCGAACGATGGGCTTCCATCTGGGGCATCAAGAAAAAACCGGCCACATTTGCGAGCGGAATAATCATCTTAACCGGAACCAATGGAAGCCTCATTCCGCAACTCACACTTTTTGTCCGGAATGATGGTGTTCAATACGAATCTCAGGCCGATGCGACAATCGCCAATGGAACAGCCAATGTCAGCGTTCAAGCACTTGTTGCTGGATCCAATGGCGAAGCTGATCCCGACGTCGAGCTCACACTCGTTTCGCCGATTGCCGGAGTCGATTCCACAGGGCTTGTGGATCCGACGGGCTTAACCGGGGGAAATGATGAAGAGACGACAGAAGAATTAAGAGGCCGCTTGTTGGAACGGATTCAGGAACCTCCTCTCGGAGGAGCTGATCAAGATTACAGACTCTGGGCCAAGAGCGTCCCCGGTGTAACCCGTGTCTGGGTTTATGAAGAATACCTGGGACCAGGAACCGTCGCCGTTACCTTCGTGAGGGATAATGATAATCCCATTATTCCCGACCCCTCGGAAGTTCAAGAAGTCGCCGATTATATTCAAACCGTCCGGCCGGTGACCGCCCACGTCATTGTCTTTGCCCCGATTCCAGATCCGATTGATTTCACGATTTCCATTTTCCCGGACACGCCGGAAATCAGAACGGCCATCGAGGCGGAATTAACCGACATGGTTTACCGGGAAGCGGAACCGGGAGGAACGATTCTTTTGAGTCACATGAATGAGGCGGTCTCGATCGCCAAGGGCGAGGTGGATCATACCATCAGTGCCCCCGTCGCCGATTTCGTAAGCCCGATTGGCCACCTACCTCAGATGGGGGTGATCACATGGGTTTAAGCCTTAAGGATTATCAGAACCAAGTTTCCAGACTTCTTCCAACCGGAGAGGCATGGAATCGGAATGAAGGATCAACGTGGCAAAAACTCGTCAACGCTTTTGCCGATGAACTTTTCCGGATCGAGAATCGCACCCAGGATCTTTTAAACGAAGCTGATCCTCGCTCAACTTACGAGATGTTGGAGGATTGGGAAAGAGCTGTTGGTCTTCCCGATGAGTGTACGGGGCTGGCAAATACGCTGCAGGAACGGCGCGACCAGATCGTTTCCAAACTCGTGAAACGAGGAAACCAGAGCATCCAGTTCTTCAAGGATTTGGCTGCTCCACTTGGCTACCCGATTGAGATCGAGGAGTACGACCAGTTTCATGTCGAGGATCCGGTTGGTGGGCCGCTCTATGGCGTCGATTGGATGCATGCCTTCGGGGTGATTGCTCCGTTGCAGACCATCCGGCCCTTCCGCGTGAACAGCCACACGGTGGGCGAAAGATTGGTGGAATTCGGAGACGACATTTTGGAGTGCATTATCAATCACGCCAAGCCGTCTCATGCAGTGGTTTTGTTCATCTATCAATAGTGAGGAAGAAAAATGTTTAGGATTGATTCTCAAGGAACAGTACCCGCTCTTCCGGCCCCGGATGCACCCGGCCAATTAGCGGGCTTTTTCTCAAAAGGAAATCCCGCGGTGGGACAGAAGGCGACTGTTGTTTCCGCCGACTGGGCCAACGCGATGCAGGAAGAGATTTGCTTTGTCATTGAGCAGGCCGGAATCCAACTTAACCAGCAGGGGAAAAATAATCACACGCAGCTTAACGCAGCCATTACGACTATGATCGGTGTCGTTGCCCCCGCGCCTCATACGCATGACACTTCAGATATTGTCAGCGGCACCTTTGCCGACGCGCGAATTGCTTCCTCCAATGTCACGCAACACCAAGCCAACCTCATCCTCGATGCCGCCCAAACTACTTCTGGTGTCTTCGCAGATGCCCGGATCCCGAATCTCGATACTTCCAAGATTACGTCGGGGACATTCGCCGATGCCAGGATCGCTCAATCGAATATCACGCAACACAATGCAGCCTTGGATCATGGTGTTCTGCAAGGCTTGGGGGATGATGACCATACTCAGTACGCTCACTTGAATAAAGGTGGTCAGGGCTTCGGTCAGAAGCTGCAACATCCGTCGACAGGCGGGGGAGATCCGGGAACAACCATCGCAACAAAGGACTATGTGGACGCCAACGCCGGAGTGACCGACCACGGGGCGCTCTCAGGCTTAGGCGACGACGACCATACCCAATATCTTCATTTGAATAAGGGCGGACAGACTTTGAACCAGAATCTGGCGTGCGCTGGTGGAGTCACGATCGACGGTATCAATATCAACATTCATACTCATTCATTCTCTCTGGGTAGAACATTCGGTGTCTATGGCAAGCAAACGCAAAACATTGAGACAGACGATATCCTCACCATCGGAGGCTTTACCGCTTCGGACATGCCCGTATGGGGAATCTGTCAAATCGACATGACTCAAGGGGGCGGTGGATTTGATAGTGACAACAAGGCGTGGATCGGAGGTCCCGGACAACAGGTCTTCGGCGGAAATGAGGCCCCGACGGTGCCTTCCTACAATGGTGGAACGAGCAACTGGGAATTCCGAGTCCGGCAAAGGGCAGGCAATGAAAGCATCGTGTGCGCCTATAATCGCAGTGTCATCGAGTGCAGTGACACTACAGGAGGGCCAAGCTAATGGCGAAATCCACCTATTTTTTCGACAGGATAACAAATCAGATTATCGGTTCCCATGTACATGCCGAAAAGGATCCGAATGGATCGATCATACCTGCGGATTCGGACATCTCAAACATGTGGGAGAGCATCCGTCAGGGAACCATGTGGCCCCATCTTTTGGAAAAAGTGACAGATCAGAACCCGGCAAACATGGACTATGTGGTCTCTGAAGAAATATCACGCGGGTACAACGAATATAAACCTTCAAAACTAGACTCTGCCGACCAACTCGAACGCCGATCCTATTTTTGTCTCGAAATTGTTCCTCACGAGAAATTGATCAAGTCCGAAGAAAAAGAACGTTGCTGCATGCACGAGGTGAACACCGAAGGCGGAGTTACTCTGGATATGCAGGTCTGCGTGAAAACGACTCAGGAGGACTGTGTCGATCACGTAAAGGACAAGAACGTGAAGAGTATCGAATGCGAGGCTTTGGTCGAATGTAATTTCGGGCGGCTTATCCCCAGAGACGGTCGCGTGCAGATGAAAAACAGCAAGGCGAATTTCCAATGGTATCTGCCGGATGACACTTCCAAGGAACCAGCGCGCTGTTACGTGAAGGATCCTTCCGGGGAAATCCTGATTTCAAAAAGCCTTCAGGTTCGATGCTGCTAAAAAATGATGGGAGAAAAAATGTCTGAAGAAAAAATAGAAACACCGAAAGTAGTCAGAATTGATTTCAGCGTGGAAGAAATCGCGGAAATTACTGGTCTGATCGACATGGCTGTCAAGGCGCGCGGGCTTTCCTATGCACCGATCGCCTTGTTCCTGAATAATAAATTTCAGAGTGCTTTAAATCCCAGCACGGGCAAGCCGAAAGAAACGGAGAAGTTATGAAGAAACTTCTTTTATCTATTATTTTCATCCCAGCGCTGGCCTTTGCTGAGCCACAGGTTCTGCCCAACCTTTCCAGCCAACCAGACTATTTAACTCCCCAGGTTATCGCCGGTGTAAATCCCAACGGAGAGGCAATACCCATTCACCTAGATATGATGGGCAATCTTGCTCTCACCTGTAGTGGTGGAGGTGGCAGCGGAAACGTTTCTGGTCCCAGCAGTTCGACTCACAATGCCGTGGTCAGATTTGATGGTCCTGACGGACAGCATATTCAGAACAGCGGTGTCATCCTCAACGGCGGCAATGATCTATCAGGGGTTCACGATCTTACGATAGACGGCACTCTGAGTTTAGGGGAATCGGGCATCACACAATCTTCTCTTTTCTTTTCGACAGTGAATAACCCACATGCAACTGTTCTGACTGCCCCTTCATCGGGGGTCATTCATCTTGTCAATGAAGCTAACAAGGGGTTTGATTGGTTTGGATCATTCATCCCTCCACCCCTTGGTGGTCCTATCCTCGTTTTTCACTCAAAGAATCAGGTCAGAAATGAATTCACCGCAATGGGATTCGTGGAGGGAGCGGACACGAAGCGTTTCGGCTTCATTTTGGGTGAGGGAGATGACCTCAATGGTGTGCAGAAGTCAGACGCAGGTGTCAGTTTCATGGTCAAGGCGGGTGATGGAGGAACTCTTCTCCCGGGAGGAAAAGGCGGAGATGTCAATCTCCAAACGGGATTCGCCAGTGTCGGTAATAACAACGGCGGCGACATCAAATTGAGATTTGCGAATGGATCCGGAACAGGACAGCAAGGCACCATCACCACTGAATGGGGTGATATGCGGTTCAAGAACGCACCGTTCGGGGTTTTCAGAATCGAGGATGATTCGTCAAATGCTGCTTTAACCCTCGATCATGACGGATCGAATGCCATTTACTCGACGACAACAGGTTCCCATCATTTTCAACAAGACATTGATGTAACCGGTAAAATTGGGGTCGGAACAAACAATCCGACCGCAAACCTTCATATCGTCACACCTTTCGGATCGATCCCAAGCAAGATCGTTGTCGAGCAAAATGGCGGAAGCATTCTTCAACTCAAAGGAGAAGGCTCAGCGGCCGCAGTCGGAAGCGAGAACTCTTATCCTCTCGATATCACTACTAACAACTTTTCTCGGATCCGGATCCTGCCTGACGGCAAGGTAGGAGTGGGCACAAGCTCACCCAATTCCACACTGGATATAAATGGAAGCCAGAGCGTCAGAAGAGTTTCTGTCAGCACCGATTACACCGTGCAAGATGACGATTATTATATCGGGGTTATTAACACGGCATCCCCGATAATCATCAATATTCCTCCGGCAACAATGGTTGGCTCCGGAAAAGTTTATCGCGTCAAGGACGAGAGTGGTGGTGCAAGCGTGGCCAATCCCATTACCATCGACCCCAACGGACCCCAGACAATTGATGGAGCCTCAACGAACGTCATTAATTCAGGCTACGGAAAGATCAGTCTTATTTCGGATGGGTCTAATTGGTTCACTTTTTAAGATCGGAGATTTTCGCATGAACGGTTTCTGGACACGATGGATGATGATTGTCTCGCTGGTGATCGCGGTCGGCGGTGTGGTTGCGGCTCATTTCAACGGAATCGCAGCAGCCAAATCCTACACGGATAACATGTACGGAAAGATCGATGAAAAGGTCGATCGGATCTACGAAAAACTGAAAGACGTCGAGTCCGATGTCGCTGTGATCAAGTCTTCCGTGGAGAAAAAGAAATGATCCCTTCGGAAAACATTCCGCCAATTATTGAACCGCCTTGGCTAGAAATTGCCCGAGAAGAAATCGGTGTTTGTGAAATTCCCGGCTCAAAAAATAATCCGCGGATCATAGAGTATGGCCAAGCAACGGTGCTGAAGGCAACGAACGATGAAACCCCTTGGTGCTCCGCCTTCGTCAACTGGTGCTTTGCCCAAGTGGGTATCGAAGGCACTCGCTCGGCGGCCGCCCGCTCTTGGATTCATTGGGGCGATGAAATCAAGGAGCCTGTGTTGGGATGTGTCTGTGTTTTGAAAAGAGGCCTCTCACTATGGCAAGGGCACGTTGGCTTCTTTATCGGGAAGGTTCCCACTAATCACATCCAGCTACTCGGGGGAAATCAAGGGAACACCGTCAGGATTGAGGCGTTTCCTGCAAATCGCGTCCTCTCGTATCGGATACCTACAGAAAGGAAAGTCGCATGATGGTCGAATTTGAAAAAAGGATCTTTCATTTGAATCAAGAAATCTCGGCGCTCAAATCTTCTGGGCACAATGCATCGGAGCAAGTGGCCCGGCTTGAGGGAGCACTCGAAGAAGCCGAACGACTCTATGGATTTTATAAAAACCAAATGATGGTTCAAGGAGGGGGACATGAAAAAAACGCTTCTGCTAACGCCAATAATGCTCCTGACGCTGATAACAGCGGCCAGGGCTGACCCTTTCCGGATCAGCTCACCGGCCGATCTGGAACAATGTCTGACCTATTTCACCCAGGGGACTTGGTGGAATTGGATCGGCGGGGGTCTAACGATCGTCGCTCTCCTTTTCACCTTCGTCTTCAAAAAAACATTGCCCCAGGTCGTGATGGATATCGCCAAGGCCTTTATTCAAAAGGGTCAGACGGATAAACCTCCTCAATGAATCTCCTCCTCTCCATAGGGAGGGCAATTTCGGCGCTTTTCTTTACGGTTGTCGGCTGGCTTTTGAGCAAACTCAAGACGGCCAACGAAAGAGCGAAAACGGCCGAAGAGGACGTTCGGGAATTGGCCAAGGCATCCCAGGCTCAAGCCGAAAGGGAGCGATCCCATGAAAAGAGAGTTGAAGAGATTGCCTCTGATAATCTGTCTGACGACCGCGTTAGCGAGCTGCTGTCCACTTACCCTCCCGAGAATACCCAGACCACCCGCACCCAGCCTCCGCAAAGTCGAAATTAGAGGATGCCATAAAGTGGAAGACGGCCGGATCTTCTGTCTCGTCGAGAGAAAGTCCCTCCTTCAAAACGACGAGGCGCTCAAGAACTACATTGAGGAACTGCTGAGATTACCGGCCTTTCAGGATAACCCGTAGGTAATTTCCGTAAAAAAATTGGATTTACCTAACATCACAAATTACTTGAAGAAAATTGAATGTTATGACTTAATGCATTAACTAATGTATTCGATCCGTAAAAAATTGCAGGTTGTCGGGATAGTCCTCATAGCCGTTTTTGCGTTTGCTGCTTTGGAATTGCATACCGGTCACGATGCGAATACGAAGGCCGCAGCCAATCATTGTTGTGTCCAATGTTGTCCTTCCCACCATCTAGCCCCTGCACCAGAATACCAAGTCTCCGTCGGCGCTTTAACATCAGTCAGCCGCTTTGTTTCTTATCATTCCCCGTTTTACTCGACTCTTTTCCTTTCAAGAATAGACCGTCCTCCGATCGTCTAACCTTTCCCATTCTTCATCGATAAATACAGGACCTCTATTTTTAAGAGGCGTGTCTGGTCTACATTTACGGTTTTCTAACGAGGCAGGCTTTTATGAGAAAAATATTGATGCCGGCTCGGGTTCTTGCCACAGCCGGAATCGCTTTTTTAGTAATTATAGTGAACACATCTCTGTCTCATGCTGAGGATATGTGTCTTGTCCGCACTTCTCAGGATATTCTCGATTGTGTTCTCCAAAAGCATCCTGATGTGATCAACGCCCAAGCGGAAAAATTCCGCGACGAAAAACTCGTTAATATTGCCAAACAACGCCCCAATCCAGAATTGGAAAGCCGCATTTTGGGTGGACAAACTGCCGATGATACCAATCTGAATACGGAGACTTCTCTTTTGCACACGTTGGAGCTTGGCGGAAAACGGAAATATCGGATCGGTCAAGCAAAAGTGCTCGCTGAGAAGTCAGGTGTCCAGGTAAAGAGAAACCAGGAGGAAGTGGCTCTTCAAACCGTCTTAACCCTCTATCGGCTCCGGCAGATCAAATCAGAACTTGGCCGGGCCGATGAAACCCTGGCGACGTTTAATAAGATCCTTTCCACATTCAAGTCCCGACCCAAACTACCTCCAGAACAGGAGGTCTCCCAATCCTCTTTTAGTCTTGCCCGGGAGGACTATAAGCTCAAGAAGATATCGCTGCTCCAAGAACAAGCCAATCTCGTTGCCTGGCTGGAGGTGGCAACGGGAGTGAGTGAACAAAGTATTCTGCGGCATCTGCCCTCATCCAAAACCAAATGGCCTCAACTTGAAAAATCGACGGAGCATGCCCAGCCTTCTAATGCCACCCTTGAAGGAGCACGTACTGAAAAAAAGCTCAGCGAAGCCAATGTCTCCATCGCGAAATCCAATGCCTGGCCCGATTTAAAAATTGGTCCGAGCTTCGACACCGAAACGCTGGATAACGGCGG